>NZ_DGMK01000018.1:0-54385 GCF_002388365.1 Idiomarina sp. UBA4520
CGCCTCACCCTACTCGATATTGCCAGATGCTCTTTTTTGACATCTCACCTGATGCAGTAGCATCAGGCCACCGCGGTTAGATTATTTTTCCAGGCGGGCCAACAGACTTGAAGTGTCCCAGCGGTTGCCTCCCATTTTCTGAACATCGGCGTAGAACTGATCAACTAAGGCTGTTAACGGCATAGAAAGGCCTTGTCTGTCGGCTTCGTTCAATGCAATTTTCAAGTCTTTGCGCATCCAGTCGACCGCAAAGCCATGCTCATATTCGTTATTCCACATGGTTTTATAACGGTTTTCCATTTGCCAGGAGCCAGCGGCGCCCTGGCTGATAGCCGCAATAAGTTTGTCCGGGTCTAACCCTACCTTGCGCGCAAACTGCAGACCTTCAGATAACCCTTGTACCACACCCGCAATACAAATTTGGTTTACCATTTTGGCCAACTGCCCAGCTCCCGCTTCACCCATCAGCTCACGCGTTTTGGTATAACACGCTAACGCGTCGCTAACTTCGTCAAAAGCAGACTGTTCGCCACCGATCATGGCTGTCAGAACACCATTCTCTGCGCCTGCTTGGCCGCCCGATACGGGCGCATCAAGAAATTGACCACCTTGCTCACGTACCGCTTCGTTAAGCTCTCTGGCCAGCTCTGCTGACGCCGTGGTGTGATCAACCACAGTAGCGCCATTTTTTAGACCACTTAGAATGCCGTCGTCGCCATAAAACACGCTACGCACATCATCATCGTTCCCCACACAGACTAAAACAATATCCGCATTTTGCACCGCTTGTGCCGGTGTTGCACCATACCGCCCCTGATACTCTTCAACCCAGGCTTTTGCTTTACTTTCAGTACGGTTATACACGCAGGTATCAAAGCCTTTCGTTTGTAAGTGTCCGGCCATTGGATAGCCCATAACACCTAAACCAATAAATGCGCACTGTGTTGTCATTGTTCGTTCTCCGGTTTCTTAATCAACCAATGTTGGTAGCGCCCTAAATCGCGATAAGGCGGCTGCTGATTATATTTCAGTTCAATGGCCAGCAGTTCGTCAAAGCGCTGCTGATGTTCCAGGTTTCTCAGATAGTCATGAAAACAGCGAACACCGGTTTTTTGCACAACCTCGAGTCCAAGCTCATTCAGTATGTTTTGAACCTCGTCCGGCACTAACGGATTCTGCGGACTTAACCGTACTGTTTTCTTAACCTTTAACCCTCGTTCTATGTAATCAAAATTACCGTAAATTGCATTAGCAAACAGCTTTGCATTGCGGTTATAGAACATAAGCGAGAGTGTACCGCCCGGTGCTAATAACGTCTTTAATTGGGTTAATGCTGTTTCAGCATCTGGCATCCATTCCAAAACCGCATGACAGAGCACTATTGGGAATTGGTCTTCATTACTTGCTAACGTCGCTAAATCGGCGGTTTGGTAGCGACAGTTATCGGCTGACCCGAGCTCTTCGTGACGCAACCGAGCGGCTTCAACCATCTCTTCTGAAATGTCGGTGTGCAAAACCTCGAAGCCTTTTTCCAAAAACCACTCATTGGCCTGCCCCAGGCCCGCACCGACATCCAGTACCCGACAAGGCTCGCCGTTTAATAGCGGTTGTAAGTCTTCCTTAAGAACCGCCATTCTCAAGCGGCCTTTCGTACTATCGTAAATGTTTTTCGAGAACTTTTTACTGATACCGCTAAAGTCGCCACGCGAACGTTTTTCATTTTTCATTTCCGTTCCGCCTAAGCTGGGCTGTCTATATCAATAAATTGAACGTCCAGGCTAAACTTCTGAGCAATATGCTCACCTAAGGCCTTTGCTCCGTAGCGCTCTGTAGCATGGTGACCGGCCGCATAAAAACCAATTCCTTGTTCGCGTGCACTATGAATGGTTGGCTCTGATACTTCGCCGGTAATAAACGCATCGACACCCAACGCTGCCGCCCGGTCGATAAAGCCTTGCCCGCCACCGGTACACCAGGCTAGTTTCTGAATGGGCCGAATAGGCTCTACCCAGCAGGTCAATGGCCGCTGGAGTTTCTGTTCAAGCTCATTTGCCAGCAACTGCCCTGTCACCGACTCTTTTAAAGAGCCCATAACTAAAGGGCACGCCGGATCATTTGCATCTACCGGCCCTTCCATTTGCCAGCCCATAAGCTTTGCCAGCTGTGCGTTATTACCCACCTCAGGATGAACATCGAGCGGTAAATGGTACGCAAATAAATTAATGTCGTGCTTAAGCAGTTGTTTGATACGTGCTTTTTTCATGCCTGTTATAGGCTCAGGCTCGCCCTTCCAGAAATAACCATGATGCACGAGAATAGCGTCAGCTTGCTCGTCAACAGCTCTGTCAATTAGCGCCTGACACGCTGTCACTCCGGTAATGACTTTGCCTATAAACTCAGAGCCCTCTACCTGTAACCCGTTTGGGCAATAGTCTTTTATCGCCCCGCTGTTCAAATACGAATTCAAATAATGGTGAAGTTCAGAACGCTTAATTGTCATACTGCTTTCTCGTTTAAAAGGCCTGAAAAAACGTTATATTAACGTAAATTAGACAATAATCCGAAAAAACGGTATAAACGAAGTGTGAAGCTTTTTTAAGCAGAGTTTTAAAGTAACCCTTGAATAAAGGAAAATTTGCATGAGCAAACTGGATAAAGAAAAGGTACTGGCAGAATATACCGAAGCTTATGAAAAAGCTCATGGTAAAAAGCCAAAGATTGAAGCAAGTAATGGCTGGTACAGCGTTGACGGCGGTAAAAACGTTCGTCTTGCGCAGTTGGACGAAGAAGCGAAAGCTTTAGCAAAAGGCAAACCGGCTAAAGCTGAAAAAGCATCAGACAAAAAAGCGGCGCCTAAAAAGGCGGCAGCAAAGAAAACCGAAACTAAGTCTGATACTAAAAAGGCTGCGCCTAAGAAAACAGCAGCTAAGAAAGAAGCGCCTAAAAAGCCGGCTGTTAAAAAGTCAAACTCTGGCGGCTTAACAGCAAAAGAGCTGTGGAAGCAGAAGCTGGAAGACAAAGGCACCGACTGTCGTTTACCGCGCGGCTCTGCTTAATTTTTGCTGCTCAGAAACGCAAAAAGCGACATTATTACAATGTCGCTTTTTTAATACCTTGCTCATAGCTAATGCTATAACACGTCGGGGTTTTTACCCGCTACGCGATCAATAGGCACCTTAATTTTACGGTAACGGTGCACTAAAAAATCACTTCGCTTGAAAATTACCTGTTCAGAGCCAAAGTCCGCCTGAGATACCAGGAAACGTTCGTTGTCCATTACCTTGGCAATAATACCCAGCTTTCCCTGATGCGGGCCACGCTTAATGAATACAGTTTGTCCCTGTATACGCGGGTTATTGTAAGTAAATGACGGATAATTAATTGCCACAGCCGATTCCCAGATTACGTTTAACTTACGTGCATTATACGTCTGTTATCGGCTTATGACAGCGTTTCTTAACCTTTATTTTTTACCGATATAAAGCGTGATTTCACCAACCGGAATACCCCACTTATACATATTAGTGCGGTTGATCATATTGTTCTCATCCACTAAATACAGCCAGTCATCAAGAGTTAGAACCAGCGGCTCTCCGTCCATCTCCACCTCTAACTGATACTCCCAGTTAAGAACGTTACCGGCAGTAGTGCCTTTTGCGACGCCTTCGACGTCGTCAGCACGGCCTTCATAGCTGTTTTCACCAGTTTTGGTAATGTACCAAATACGACGCTGCTCGCGGCCATCGGCATAGGTGAAGTATTCATCCAGTTTACCTTCGTTACCGTCCCAGGTTCCGGTCATTTCAACAGTAAAGCGCTGTATCACTTCACCGCTGTAGTCCTGAACCATGCCATAAGACACTAAGTCGCCTTTAAAGAACTCTTCCAGCTTCAAGACGGGCTTAGCTGACTTGTAAGTATCAATACCGGTTGAGCAAGCCGACAACAGCGCAAAAGCGCTGATAAGAAAACAGGTTTTTATGAGTTTAACCATTATTTTGCTCCTACAAGTTCGTTGCGCTCGTCTTCAAAGCGGCTTTCCGGTGACAACCAAATGGCTAAGAACTGGTCAGTAAACACCTGGCTCTCAACTGTGCCTAACAGCTCTTCGCCCTGATAAAACTCGGCATAGCCATTATCACTTTCCACCAGAAGAAGGCAGTCGCCCTCTTTGATATCCGGCCAAATATCTTTCAGCTTCGCCAGCCACTCACCATGCTCCGACGAGTCTAGCTCTAATTTCTGCCACTCTTCTTCTGTGGTTTCGATAAGGTCAGCAGCATCAATATCTCGCAAATAATCCAGTCGAAGCGCCTGACGCTCACTCTTCTCGTACTCACCGGAAGGGCTGTACAACGTGGCGTCATAAACATCCCAGAACAAAACGCTCAGGCGGGTTTCACCAACCTTGGAGAAGTCTCCGGGAACTGACGCTTCACAGCTTGCCGCAAACGCAGGAGTGCTCAATGCGCTCACTAGCAAAGCCGATGCCGCTAGCATAAATTTTCTCATGGCAATACCTCCTTACGTTCGTTAGGCTTGCTCGTCATAAGGTAAACGAAATAACCCATCATCAATGACCAAACAATGGCATAAGTCACGACAGTTATAACGGTTGACTCAATAGCTGCTGCGCCAAATTCAACACCGGTTATGTAGGTAATGGGTCCTGACACCGCCCCAGCCAACAAAGCCAACCAAGTTTTTTTGGCTAACCAGTCGAGTGCGACCGGTGCCATTGCTGAGAACCCCAGCCATAACAAGGCCAGCCATAGCGGAAAGTAACCACCAACAAAATCAATAACGCCCAGACTGATACTAATAGCCTCAAGTAACAGTCCTACAGCAAACAACCGTGCTACGAGAGTCCAGTGAACCTTCCCAATACGCAGGCTATAAACGACCTGTACCAGCACTAAGGCAATTGTCAGCCAGAGGTAGTCACTGCGCCCAAGCACAGCGCTAAACCAAATACCGTTAAACAAAACAAAGCTGATAATTTTGTGCATAAATACCTTCCGTTTCAGCGCCCGGGTTTACAGTTGGCTTTTGTCCGCAACAACTTGTACAACCGATACACGCTTTTCTAAAAAGCCACCTTCACAGTAACTGAAATAATAATTCCACAGCCTTGAAAAGCGCTCGTCATAACCAAATTTGGCTAGTTCTTCGGCTTTTTCATTAAAGTTTTGCGCCCAAATATTCAAAGTTTTGGCGTAACTCAAACCGAAATCAAAAGCGTCTCTGACGACCATGTTGGTGTTTCTTTTAAATAACTGAGTCATCTGGCTCAAAGACGGTAGAAAACCGCCCGGGAAAATATGCTTCTGAATAAAGTCGACCGAACGGGCATAAGCTTTCTCACGTTGGTCCGCTATGGTAATTGCCTGCAGCGCCATTTTTCCATGCGGCTTTAACAGCCGGTTACAGGTTTTAAAGAAGGTCGGTAGATACTGCTTACCAACCGCTTCTATCATTTCAACCGACACCAGCTTGTCGTACTGCCCTTCTAAGTCACGGTAGTCGTTCTTAAGCAGCGTTATTTGCTCTTCCAGCCCTTCTTTCTCAACTCGCGCTTTTGCGTACTGGAATTGTTCTTCAGAAATGGTTGTGGTGGTGACTTTGCAGCCGTAGTTTTTCGCTGCAAAAACCGCCAAACCGCCCCAACCCGTGCCAATTTCAAGCAAGTGGTCGTCTTTTGTCAGCTCTAAAGAGTCGCATAGACGCTTCATTTTGTTGTTCTGAGCGGTGTCCAGCGAGTCACTGTCCGTTAAAAACAGAGCACTGGAATACTGCATCGCATCATCTAAAAACCGAGTGTACAGTTCGTTACCTAAGTCATAGTGAGCCGAAATATTTTTCTTTGCTTGCGATTTATGATTTCGGTTTGACCAATGCTGGTACTTATTGAACGGATACGTCAGCCATGCGAGTCGCGTTTCTAGTGTGTCTAGTGCAGGCAGGTTGCGAGCAAACACGCGAATAACTGAGGTCAAGTCATCGGTTTCCCAACTCTTATCAATATAAAGCTCGGCCGCACCAATGCTTCCACCGGTCACTAAGCGGCGATAAAAGTCCGCGGACAACACGTTAATTGTCGCGCTTAGATCAGAGTTTTTTTCACCAAAACGTTCAATCGTGCGTCCGTTTTCGGCAATAACCAGCTCGCCTTTTTCTAAATGGCTTAATAGTTTAAACGCCACATGGCGAAATTGATTATTCCAAAACCCGCGCTGAGTTCGAGTTTCTAATGCCACCTCACTGCCAGGCATAACGCTTTTCCTTTACTAAGATTATTGTCCTGGATGACCGTAAAACGGTACCCGCTTTATAAATAGCTTTAACGCTTCCCAATAAATACCGCCTATTATTTTTAAAGCCATAACAGGCGTTTTCTTTAATACGCGGTGGATGCCTTCTTGGTTTAGCGGTGAGTGCGATAAATTCATACCGGCGACAAAATCTTTCTCGTTCTGATGCGCACTTATTTGCACAAACAAATTTTCAGCCGGCGGTTTTATACGCCAGTGGTAAGTCATATCGATAGGATTAAACGGAGATACGTGAAACACCTTTTTACTGGTCGGCTCTTTTTCACTTAAGTCGATTAAATAATAATGCCGCTGCAACCAGGGAGTATTACTGACTTCCGCCAGCATATAGGTGTACGTACCCTGCTGCTCGAGAAAATAGAGGTTAACAGGGCTAAAAAACAGTCCAAAAGTTCGAATATTGCCGACAAATACCACGCGACCTTCCAATTTTTCATTGGCCAGTTCGGACATTTTTGCCAGAGCGGCCTGCTGCAAGGTCCCAGGTACTTTTTTCAAATAGTCTTTTCGGCGAAACCATAGCGGTGCAAAGCCTTTGCAGGAGAACCAGCGGCTCAACTTGTGCGCCTCTTCCAGCTCCGACAGGTCTATTGCCCACTGGAAGAATTTGTAATGGAACTCATGCTTTTTAGGCTTGTATCGGGCATGGTATAAGTCCCCCCAGTAAATACCGCTTTTCATTGGTTGGGAACCTGCTCTTTATTCAAGCGATTAACCACATCAAGCGCACTGCGCACGCCATCTTCATGGAAGCCGTTGTACCAGTATGCACCGCAAAAATGTGTGTTTTTCTGCCCGCAAATACGGTTTCTCTGGTTACGGGCTGCCATTGACGCCACAGAGTACTGCGGGTGATCAAAGGTCATGGTTTTTAAGATTTTTTCCGGATCTATCATTGCGGTGTTATTCAAAGTCACGCACAAGGTCTCTTCGCAGTTTATGCCCTGAAGAATGTTCATGTTATAGGTCACAGAGCTGGGTTGTTGTTCAGCACCCTCGTCTGTTCTTAATAAATAGTTCCAGCTCGCCCAGGCGCGCTTTTTCTTCGGTAACAAAGCGGTATCGGTATGCAGCACCACTTCATTCGGTTGATAAGGAATACCACCGAGAATCACTTTTTCATCGTCAGTTGCGTCACCCAGTAATTGCAATGTCTGGTCGCTGTGACAGGCAAAAACAACCTCATCGAAAAACTGTTGCTTGCCGTCAGAAAACGTCAACGTCACCTGATCGGACTGACGCGTGACCGCGGTAATTTCGCTGCCCAAGTGTATACGCTCTGCATAAGGCGCTGTGAGCATGGGAATATAGGCTTTTGAACCGCCAACAAGCGTATGCCATTGCGGTCTGTCGCTCACGTTTAACAAACCATGGTTATTAAAAAAGCGCAGAAAAAAGCCTAACGGGAACAGTTCTGCGTCGGCCAATGTGGACGACCAAATGGCTGACACCATGGGTAGCAGGTAATAGTCCGACACCGCCTGTGGAATATCGTTTTTTCTTAAAAACTCACCCAAAGTGACTTTATCAAGCGTCTCGCTGTCTTGCCCATACGCTTTTTTGGCTGCTTTGTTAAAAGCCAATATACCCGACACCAGACGGTAAAACTTAGGACTGAAAAGGTTACTGCGTTGCGCAAACAGCGTGTTTAAATTGTGACCGTTGTATTCAAGCCCCGATTCGGGGTCAGTCACACTGAAACTCATTTCGGTGTCTCGCCACGCCACTTTTAACTCCCGCAATAACCGCTTAAAGCGTGGATACGTTTTGTCATTAAAGACAATAAAACCGGTATCCACCGCGTACATCGTATTATTGACTTTTACGTCATTAGTGCAGGTGTGCCCGCCAATGCGGTCTCGCTTCTCAAACACACTGACTTCATGTTCTCGACTTAAATAATAGGCACAGGTTAGCCCTGCAATACCACTACCTATAACTGCAATTTTCATTTACTGCTTCCTTGCCATGTATTCGGAAAGCTTCACTTGCATGCCTTCCGGAAGAAGTCCCATAAACTTAAGCATACCACTGAAAAGTTTCGGGAATGCGATATCTCTTTTGTTTTTATCTATGCCGTTAATAATGGCTTTCGATGCCGTTTCTACGGTTACGCGCATCGGCATTTCAAAGTCGTTTGCGTCGGTCATCGGTGTTTTAACAAAACCGGGGGAAACACTTTGCACTCGAATACCGCGTTTTTTCAGATCCACTTCCAGGCTGCGCGTAATGTAGTGCATGGCCGCTTTCGAGCCACCGTAAGCCTGCGCTTTGGTGAATGGCAACAACCGTGCCAAACTATCCACAATGACAAGCTTTGAGCCCTGCCCCATTTTCGGTAACGCCGCTTCCACGCAGTTCATGGTGCCAAATACGTTCACCCGGAATACTCGCTCAAACATATCTGCGTCGAAGCTGTTAGTGTCCAAATACTCACAGACACCGGCACACAAAATAACGCTGTTTAGCGTCTCAACAGTATTCAGCGCTTCTATGGTTGCGTTCTTGTCGGTAATATCGAACGCCAGCGTATCTATAAACTCAGAATACTCCGACTGCACTTCCTCAAGAGCACTCTGGTTACGCCCGCAAACAATGACACGTTCACTTTTTTCGGCATAGTCCAACGCCAGCTGACGTCCAATACCCGACGACGCACCCGTAATTAGAATACTCATTCGCCTACTAGCCTGCTTTTAATTTTATCTATCACGTAGCCCACTAGTGGTACATGTTCATAAAGCATCGCGCCTAAGTCGTAGTAGTCGCGTTGCTCTCTAATTTTGCCGTCTTCAAAGCTAATATAAGACACGCCAGGTAATATCACTTCCATACCATTGCCAATTTTTGGGTGCGAGTAGCGCATCTGCCAGGACAAATATGCTTTATCTTCGCTGACGCACTCGTCGTCAAATGTGAAGTGGCAGTATTCGACGTTCTCCATTGTGCCTTTGAAGTACTCTTTTAAGTCTTCTAACCCAACAACCTGATGAATAGGGTCTGTGAAACTCACCTCGTCGTGATACATGTCGTCCATATCATCAAGGTTGTCGGTTTTTAATTCGTCATAAAATGACTTTAGTGCGTCGACCAACTCTTTGTTATCCATGTTTCACCTGCTTAAAGGTTGCTAAAAAACGTTCGCGAGCAGCTTTGTGCTCGACGATAGGTGGGCAATATTCATTTTGTTGATTCTTACTTAACCACTCATGTGGCCAGTGAATGTGTTTGTCCGGCACACTCTCCAACTCTTTAACCCAATTACGAATGTACGTACCCTGCGGATCAAATTTCTCGCTCTGTTTTACCGGGTTAAATACTCGAAAATATGGCACCGCGTCAGTGCCTACAGACGCACTCCACTGCCAACCACCATTGTTTGCCGGAAAGCTTCCGTCAATTAAGTGTTGCATGAAAAAAGCCTCACCTTTGCGCCAGTCAATGAGTAGGTCTTTGACTAAAAAGTTAGCCGTAATCATGCGTAATCGATTATGCATCCAGCCGGTTTCTTTCAGCTGACGCATACCGGCATCGACAATGGGGTAGCCGGTTTTCCCTTCGCACCAGGCCTTAAACCCTTCATCGTCATCGCGCCATTGAATACTGTCGGTTTCTCTCTGGAAGCTCTCCCCTTTTGACAGTCTAGGCTCAAAGTCCATTAAATGCTGATAAAACTCCCGCCAGGCAAGCTCTGTGAGCCAGGTATCCGGTCCTTCCGGTAAGCCATAAGGAAACTCCGGCGAGAATCGCTGTAATGCTCTAGCTGCGGTCACAGGAGAAATAGCTCCAACCGCAAGGTAGGCAGAAAGTTCAGACGTATGGCGTTGGTCAGGACGGTCGCGCCCCGACTTGTAGGTCTCTACAGAGTGACCAACAAACTGTCCGAGCTTACTCAATGCCGCATCTTCCCCTGCCGAATAGTGCGACGAGTCTTCTGTTTTTAAAGAAATGTTCGGTAAAGGTTCGGCATTAACGTTCGGGAAAGAGTTCGGTTTAAGCGGTGTTACGTCCATTTCCTTCGCTAAAACCGCCCGCCAGCGCTTATTAAAAGGTGTGAACTTTTTATAGTACTCACCTTGCTGGTTTTTAACCATGCCGGGCTTAATTAACAGGTTGCCGTGATGCTGACTTACCTCAACGCCGTCATTCTCCAGTACCGCAGTAACCGCCCTGTCACGATTTTTCTCATCGAGTGCGTATTCGGCATTAAAGTACAGCTTATCGATACTGTGTTCTTTGCAAAACTCCCGAAGCGCCCCACCAGCGTTTGAGAAGCGCCCGGCGTTTTTTATATGCAGTTTAATACCCAGAGCCGACAATTTTTCATTCAACACCTCTAAAGTGCGCCACAAAAAGTCCTGCTTTACAGGCGCCCAATGGTGACGCTGCCAAGTGTCTTCGCACACCAGAAAAATCGCTTCAGGAGCACTCTTTGACTGACATGCAAGGTACAATGCTTCATTGTCCAGTGTCCGCAAGTCACTGCGAAACCAAATTGCTTTTTTCAATGTGCTCATTCCTTACAAACCGTAACGAAGCTTCAAGTCGACTGGATACGGGTTCAGATACCACTGGTTCTCGAGATACTCTTTCGGGAACTCGCGCAGATAGTGTTTGATAAGCGTTAGCGGAGACATTAACGGCAGAACACCTTCACGGTACTGCAAAATAATATCGCTTAGCTCCTCGCGTTGTTGGTGTTCTAAGTCACTCTTAAAATACCCTTGTATATGTTGCAGCACATTAGTGTGGTTACGACGCGATGCCGGCTCTGATAACGCTTCCATTACGTCCCGGATATACTGCGTAGCAAACTCAGCATCGACAGTATCTGCCTCGCCCAGTCGTTTCCCCAGCTCTCTGTAGCGTTGCTGGTTGTGTGCTAATAGCAAAAGCTTGCAGGAACTATGGAAACTCAACAGATTATTCTTCGTTGGTGTGTCCTCAATTTGCTTCCATTGCCCATACACATAAACCCGCATGATAAAGTTTTCGCGTAGATGAGGGTCGTTTAAGCGACCGTCTTCCTCTAGCGGCATGGCCGGATTATTTTCTTGCAGGCGAGAAGCAAAAATGCCCGTGGCTTCTTTACGAGCATGCCCCGTTTCAGGGTCATAAAGCTTCACGCGTTCCATTCCGCAACTGGGTGACTTTGCGCAAAGAATATAGCCGCTCAAATCTTTTGCCTTAATCTGAATTTTGTCGGCAAACTCAGACAGCTTCGTTGTGACTATTTCACCAGTTTTAGGCACTACCGCTTCAACGGTCTCGCTGCCGTCGTTAGCGTGCTTTTCCAATCGAATCGTGGGTCTGGGCACTGGCATGCCAATGCCGACTTCGGGACAAAAACGAACTAAATCAATGTGGCGAGTCAATTCGTCCGTGGCAAACGCTGAACGTTTGTGTCCACCGTCGAACCGTACTTCATCACCCATAAGGCAGGAGCTAATACCAACTTTCAAACGCACTGTGCTTCCCTCTTGTAACATCGTTCCAGTGTTGTGCTGGTCTAATTTACGACGCTTTGTAAAAAATAGTTTCGTTTGTTGTAACAAAAATAGATCCAACTTTGATTTAACGCACGTAGAAGAGGGTAATTCATACGAATTCAACGAAATGAGGTGTTATGTCGTTGTCTAAGCAGTTACCGATTTTTCCCCTCACCTCCCAAGTGTTGCCTGAGGGGCGCATGAAACTGCGCATATTTGAGCCTCGTTACATACGGTTGGTAAAAGACTCGCTTCAGAACGATGCCGAGTTCGTTATTGCCATGTTTGACAACGATAAATCACCGTCAGAGGACGACTACATTCCTCCGTACGGAACATCCGTCAAAATTATTGACTTCGAACCACGTGACGATGGCTTATTGGGTATTACGGTTGAAGGACAAAACCGCGTTCGCATTCTCGGACACTGGTTAGAGTCAGACAATCTTCGGGTCGGCAACGTTGAGTACTTGCCGCCATGGCCACAAGCGGAACTTCCGGAAACCTGTAAAAACTTAATGGAGAAGCTTCAGGAGGCTTACGAAACCTACCCTGAATTGTCTGAATTATTGCCTAGCTTAAATTATGAACGCCTTGACTGGCTTTGTTCTCGCTGGCTTGAGATTCTGCCACTCGATACAGAGACGAAACAAACCTTAATAAAAGAGGAAAACTGTCTAAAAACGAAGGAATATTTGCTAGACTTAATGGGCAAATAAATAAATTTCTGTCATCGAGTGATCTGAATACTCAGGTCGTAAGTATTAATTAGTACATTGTGGAAAGATAGCAGGTCTAATTATGCAGATGGTGTCAGGAAGAACATCGACCCGGGGGTCTATGAATACCACCCAAACAGACGCTGCAGAACGTGCAGCGGAACTGCTTGCAAGTATAGCGGAAACGCGAAGTCGAGCGGCATTTAGTGAGCTGTTCCGACATTTCGCGCCTAAACTGCAATCTTACGCAACACGGCAATTTGGCAATGAACAAACCGCCATGGACCTGGTTCAGGAAACCATGACTAACGTTTGGCATAAAGCTCATTTGTTCAAGCCGGACAAAGGTTCGCCGTCAACTTGGATATTCACCATTGCGCGTAATATTCGTTTTGACCTTTTACGCAAAAATAAAAAGCGTAAGGACGACATCAGTGCCGATGATCTTTGGCCTATTTTGTCAGAGCAAAACGATAATTTAGATGATGGTTACAGTCTGGATAACGATGTGTTGATGCAGGAAATTTCGCAATATTATGCGCAACTTCCTGACGCTCAACGTGTTGTTATTGAGAAAATTTACATTGAAGGTAAGTCGCAGCAGGAAGTATCTGATGCGCTTGGCGTGCCTTTAGGGACTATTAAATCCCGAACTCGGTTAGCACTTAAGAAATTAAAAGAGTTGATAGTAAATGATGATTAAATCGCACCCGGGCGAAGGCCTTTTATATCAATACGCTGCAGGTGATCTCAGCGCAGCGATGACGATAGTCGTAGGGACTCACGTCGATATGTGTAAAGCATGTCGTCGGACGGTGTGCGACATTGAACAAAAGCTGTGTGAGGACAACCTCGACACTATTGTTAATGTGGCCAGCAACGCAATGACTAAAAGTCAGTGCGACCAAATGTTGGAAGCCATTTTCGAGTCGTCTGCCTGCAGTAAGCTTGAAAACGAACCTAACGAGACGTTGTACCTTGAAGGTCGCCGTTTCACCCTGCCCCGAACTTTGGCTCATAACAGCCACCGTATTGGCGAATGGTCGAAGTTGGTTGGTAAATTGTGGCGTGCACCTTTGACTCTGGACAACGGTAATCAGACGAACCTGATTTACATGGCGCCGGGCGCCAAAGTGCCAGAGCACACTCATAAAGGCAAAGAAGCGACACTTGTATTGGATGGTGTGTTCAATGACGAGAAAGATGAGTACAAAGATGGTGATTTTGTGCTGCTGGATCCGTCTAAAACACATACGCCTGAAACTCAGGAGCAAGACTGCCTGACTCTGGCAACGCTTGATGCCCCGCTGCACTTCACTTCTGGTATCAGCAGACTGCTAAACCCGTTCAGCAGCTTGTTCTTTAGAGCTTAACTGCTTCCATAAAAAAGAGCCTGATTTTACTCAGGCTCTGCATTTTCTACACGACTCTTAAATTTCTGTCCTGGTTTAAAGCTCACCACACGGCGAGCTTTAATTGGAATTTCTTCACCCGTTTTAGGGTTTCTTCCCGGACGTTGGCCTTTAGTTCGCAGCTCAAAGTTACCAAAACCTGATAATTTAACCTGCTCACCACTTTCCAAAGCAGCGCGTATTTCCTCAAAAAATTCTTCAACAAGCGCTTTAGCGTCTTGCTTACTAATACCGTGTTTCTCGAACAGGACTTCCGCCAATTCTGCTTTGGTTAGCGCCATAGTTTAATCCCTCAGTGTTGCATTAAACTCACTTTTTAAGGTCTCTACAAATTGAGTCATTATTTCGGTAACGTCTGCCTCTTCTAACGTTTTATCGGCATCCTGTAATGTTACAGACAATGCCAAACTACGTTTGTTCTCCGGCACACCGTCACCTTCGTATACATCAAACAAGTTTAGGTCAACTAACTGTTTTACGCCAATATTTTCCATCGCAGCTAAGAGTTCACCCGCCGCAATATGCTTATCAACGATAACGGCTAAGTCACGACGAATACTCGGATAACGCGACACAGGCTGCGCTGCCGGAATACGACGTACAGCTATTGCGTCCAGCTCAATTTCAAACACAAAAGCGCGCTGATTTAAGCCTAGCGCCTTTTCATGCTGTGGGTGCAAAGCGCCCATGAAGCCGACTTTACGTTCACCTTTATAAATTGCCGCAGACTGCCCTGGGTGCAGTGCATCGTGCTGGTCAGCCACAAAGCGGAACAAATGCGCCTCGCCTGTTTTTTCCAATAAAGCTTCAACGTCGCCTTTTACATCGAAAAAGTCGACAGCACGCTCACCTTCTGACCAGTGTTCAGTATGTGCTTTTCCGGCACGAATACCGCCAAGCACCGGTTCCTGACGAACGCCATTTTCAGCGCTTTCATCTGGAATAAAACGTAAGCCTGTTTCGACAAACGCCAATACTGCTTGCTGACGTTTCTGGTTGTGCGCAACAGCACCAGCTAGCCCAGGCCAAAGGCTGACACGCATAGACGACATATCGACCGAAATTGGGTGCGGCAAGGTTAATGCTGCGGTTTCGTTAAACAACATGGCCTGATGCTTAGGATCAACAAAGCTGTAAGTAATGGCTTCCTGATAACCGCGCTCAACAAGTGCATTCGTTAAGGTATGGCGGCTAACCGAAGCTTCTTTGCGATCAGTCATGCGAAGCTGTGCCGCCGGCGCCGCTGCCTTAATCGCATTGTAACCGTACACACGCGCCACTTCTTCAATTAAGTCTTCTTCAATGGCAATGTCAAAACGATATGACGGAACCTGAACCTGCCATTCGCCGCTGTTATAGGTTGCTTCCAGACCCAGACGCTGAAGAATCTCTGTTACTTCGTCATCAGCAATTTGCACGCCCAGTACTTTGGCCAAACGAGCGCTGCGTAATTTGACGTTAGCCCGCTCGGGCAGGTGCTTCTCAGACACAGACTCAGTAACTGGCCCTGCTTCGCCGCCGCAAATATCCAGCAATAACTGCGTTGCACGCTCCATAGCAGTACGTTGCAATTGCGGGTCAACACCTCGCTCATAGCGGTGAGATGCATCCGTGTGCAGGCCGAAGCGACGTGCTTTACCTAAAATAGCGTCCGGCGCAAAAAACGCACTTTCTAAGAAAATGTTTTTGCTTTCAACAGTCACACCACTGTCTTTACCACCGTAAACGCCTGCCATTGCTAAGGCTTTTTGCTCATCGGCAATAACCAGAACATCGTCATCGAGCTCCACTTCTTCACCGTCTAGCAGCGTCAACTTCTCTTTCGCTGCAGCCAAACGCACATGAATATCGCCTTGCAGCGTATCTAAGTCGAACGCGTGCATTGGGTGGCCCAACTCAAGCAATACGTAGTTGGTAATATCCACCACAGGGTCAATACTACGGATGCCGCTACGACGCAGCTTTTCACTCATCCAGATAGGCGTTGGACGTGACACATCAATACCTTTAATGACACGACCTAAGTAGCGCGGACATTGCTCCGGCGCGTCTAAATGAATCGCCTTTTGCTCATCAATTTTTGCTGCTACGTCGTTAATTTCGGGCTCGTTAACATCCAATCGATTCAATACACCCAGTTCACGAGCTATACCACGAATACTTAAACAGTCACCGCGGTTTGGCGTTAAGTCGATATCGATACTGTGGTCTTCAAGGCCTAAATACTTTCGGTAATCTGTGCCAACCGGTGCGTCTTCCGGCAATTCTATAATACCTTCATGGTCGTCAATTAAGCCCAGCTCTTTGAACGAGCACAGCATACCGTGCGACGGATGCCCACGTAGTTTCGCTTTTTTAATTTTGAAGTCGCCCGGCAGAACTGCGCCAACCTTAGCGACAACCACCTTAATACCCTGACGACAGTTTGGCGCACCACACACAATGTCTAGCAACTCGCCGTCGTTGGTGTTCACTTTGGTAACCTGCAACTTGTCCGCATCGGGGTGAGGACCACACTCGACTACTTCACCCACCACAACTGTGTGGAAGTCTGCTGCAACTGGCTCAACGCCGTCGACTTCAAGGCCAGCCATGCTCAGCTGCTCGCTAAGCTCGTTGCTGTCTACGGCTGGGTTAACCCACTCTCTTAACCACTGTTCACTTAATTTCATGCTGCAAATGCCTTCTGAATTCTGGATTAGTTGAATTGTTTTAAGAAACGTAAGTCGTTTTCGAAAAACGCGCGCAGGTCGGTTACGCCGTAGCGCAACATGGTTAGGCGCTCAACGCCCATACCAAAGGCAAAGCCGGTGTATTTTTCCGGGTCAATGCCAACCGCTTTCAACACGTTAGGATGCACCATGCCGCAGCCCAGTACTTCTAACCATTTACCGTCTTTACCCATGACATCCACTTCTGCTGAAGGCTCTGTAAATGGGAAGTACGACGGACGGAAACGCACTTGCAATGACTCTTCAAAAAAGTGAGTCAGGAAATCTTCTAAAATGCCTTTTAACTGCGTAAAGGATACGTCAGTGTCTACCATCAAGCCTTCGACCTGATGAAACATTGGGGTGTGGGTCTGATCGTAGTCGTTACGATAAACGCGACCAGGCGAAATAATACGCAATGGTGGCTTTTCCACTTCCATAGTACGAATTTGAACACCCGAAGTCTGAGTACGCAGCATCGTTGAGGGAGTAAAATAGAAGGTATCGTGGTCTGCACGAGCCGGATGGTTCGCCGGAATGTTCAATGCATCGAAGTTATGGAAACCGTCTTCCACTTCAGGACCTTCTTTAACACTAAAGCCCAAATCACCAAAGAACTGTTCAATACGGCGAATAGTCTGCGTAACCGGGTGGACACCACCAACCGCAGAGTTACGTCCAGGCAATGTGACATCAATACGCTCTGCTTCTAGCTTGGCTTTTAGCTCTTCGGCTTTTAGCAACTCTTTGCGTGCATTGATGCTGGTTTGAACCTGTTGCTTAGCTTCGTTAATTTTTTGGCCGGCTTCGCGACGCTCTGACGGGTCAAGTTTTCCTAAGCCTTTTAACAGCTCTGTTAATTGGCCTTTCTTTCCCATGTATTGAACACGAACGTCATCCAACGCTTGCGGGTTATCCGCATTGGCGATGGCCGTTTCGGCTTGTGCGACGATTTCCTCTAATTGCATTGTTTCCCTCAACACTGACAATAGGCTTTTATAGCGTGATTTTTAAAGGCGTTATTCTATCAGAAAAACGATCAAAAAAGGGAGCCTAATGGCTCCCTTTGAAATCTGTTTAAACGAACTTAAAAAGTCGTTGTTTACAGTGCGCCTTTCGCTTTCTCAACCAAAGCAGCAAAGCCGTTTTGATCGTGAACTGCGATATCAGCAAGGATCTTGCGATCGATTTCTACTGATGCTTTCTTAAGGCCGTTGATAAAGCGGCTGTAAGACAGACCGTTTTGACGTGCCGCAGCGTTGATACGCACAATCCATAATTGACGGAATTGACGTTTCTTGTTGCGACGGTCACGGTATGCATATTGACCAGCTTTAGTGACTGCCTGTACCGCAACGCGATAAACGCGACTACGGGCACCATAATAACCTTTCGCCTGCTTCAGGACTTTCTTGTGACGCGCTCTCGCGATTACACCACGTTTTACTCGTGCCATTTGCTAATCTCCCCTTATGCGTACGGTAACATACGATCGACTAATTTAATGTCCGCTTCATGGACCATGCTCTTAGCACGCAGCTGACGCTTACGCTTAGGAGTTTTCTTAGTCAGAATGTGACGCAAGTGAGATTGCTTGCACTTATAACCGCCTGAAGCAGTCTTTTTGAAGCGCTTAGAAGCGCCTTTGTTTGATTTCATTTTTGGCATGAAATTAAACTCCGCATTGTTGATTGAAAGTGTGAAAGGGTGAGACAGCAAGCTGCCTACTTGTAAACCACGATCACTTCTTAACCGGTGCCAGAACCATAATCATCTGGCGACCTTCGGCCCTTTTAGGGAACGACTCAACAGTTGAGATTTCTTCTAAGTCCGCTTTAACACGGTTTAGCAATTCAATACCCAACTCTTGGTGTGCCATTTCCCGGCCACGGAAACGGATAGTGACTTTAGTTTTGTCACCTCCCTCGAGGAAGCGACGCAGGTTGCGCAGTTTTACCTGGTAGTCGCCCTCATCTGTGCCAGGTCGGAATTTAACTTCCTTAACCTGAATCTGTTTCTGCTTTTTCTTTTGCTCTTTCTGTTCTTTACTCTTCTCGAAGAGGAACTTGCCGTAATCCATTAAGCGGCAGACAGGTGGCTCCGCGTTAGGGCTCATTTCCACCAAATCAACACCAGCTTCTGCTGCTGCATCAAGAGCCTCGTTAATACTGACGACACCAGCTTGTTCACCATCGGTTCCGATTAAGCGAACTTCATCAACGCCGGTAATTTGGTCGTTGATACGGTTTTTATCTGCAGCTTTTTGAGTTCTTTTTCCGCCTTTAATGGTTTATTCCTCCAACTAATTATTAAATTTTGCGTGTACGTACTTCGTCTTCAATTTTTGCAATGAAGTCTTCCAGAGCCAGTTTACCCAGGTCTTCACCGCTACGAGTACGAACCGCAACCTCGCCAGCTTCGACTTCTTTGTCGCCGACAACCAGCAAATAAGGAACTCGTTTAAGAGTATGCTCACGGATTTTAAAGCCAATCTTCTCATTTCTCAAGTCAGCCGTGGCACGAATTCCCTTTTTATTCAGTGATTTTACCACCTTTTTCACATAATCGCTCTGATTATCGGTGATATTCATCAAAACAACCTGTGTCGGTGCTAACCAAACCGGGAAATGTCCGGCGTATTCTTCAATAAGAATACCCATAAAGCGTTCCAGCGAGCCCAGAATAGCACGGTGAATCATCACCGGAGTATGACGCTCGTTGTCTTCACCCACGTAGGTCGCTCCTAAGCGGCCTGGTAGTGCAAAGTCCAGCTGAATCGTCCCGCACTGCCACGCACGGCCTAAGCAATCGAACAAAGTAAATTCAATTTTCGGACCGTAGAATGCGCCCTCGCCTGGCAGGTATTCAAAGTCGATATCGTGCGCTTTCAGTGCGTCGGCCAAGGCTTTTTCACTGCGATCCCAGGTTGCATCGTCGCCTAAACGCTTTTCAGGACGCGTTGACAGTTTTACGTCGATTTTGTCGAAACCAAAAGTTTCATAGGTCTCGTAAACCATTTTGATACAGGCTGCAACCTCAGGCTGAACTTGGTCTTCAGTACAGAAAACATGCGCGTCATCCTGAGTAAAGCCACGTACACGCATCAGACCATGCAATGCCCCCGAAGGTTCATTTCGATGGCACGAACCAAACTCTGCCATGCGCAACGGTAAATCGCGGTATGACTTAAGCCCCTGGTTAAAGATTTGCACGTGTCCCGGGCAGTTCATGGGCTTAACGGCATATTCACGGTTTTCTGAAGCGGTTGTGAACATCAAATCAGAGAATTTCTCCCAGTGACCCGACTTTTCCCACAACACACGGTCCATCATCATTGGACCTTTTACTTCTTGATAGTCGTACTCACGCAGTTTCTCGCGCACAAAGTCTTCGAGTTCACGGAATATAGTCCAACCATTGTGATGCCAGAACACCATACCTGGCGCTTCTTCCTGCCAGTGAAATAGATCCTGATTCTTACCAATTTTACGGTGGTCGCGTTTTTCGGCTTCTTCCAAGCGTTTCAAATAAGCTTTTAATTGTTTTTTGTCTGCCCAGGCAGTGCCGTAAATACGCTGCAACATTTTATTGTCAGAGTTGCCGCGCCAATACGCACCCGCCATTTTCATCACTTTAAAATGCTCGCAGAACTTCATGCTAGGCACATGCGGGCCACGGCACATATCAATGTATTCTTCGTGATGATAAAGCGCCGGACGCGAGTCGGTTGGAATGTTCTCGTCTAAAATCTCAATTTTGTAGGGTTCGTGACGATCTACGAAGGTTTCACGCGCCTCTTTCCAGCTGACATTCTTTTTAATGACCTGGTAGTTGGTTTTCGCCAACTCCTTCATCCGCTTTTCAATTTTCTCTAAATCTTCGTCGGTGAAAGTATGGTCAACGTCGATATCATAGTAAAAACCGTTGTCGATAACCGGACCAATCGCCATTTTCGCGTCTGGCCACAGCTGCTTAACCGCATGACCCATTAAATGCGCGCACGAGTGACGAATAATATGCACGCCGTCATCGTCTTTCGGTGTGACAATCTCTACTTTGGCGTCGTGTTCAATCATATCGCAGGCGTCGGCCAACTCACCGTCGATGCGACCAGCAACAGTCGCTTTCGCCAGACCAGGCCCGATATCCATAGCGATATCCATGATTGAAACCGGTTTATCAAATTCGCGTTGACTTCCGTCAGGGAGAGTAATTACAGGCATGAAACTTCCTTCCTATCCAGTGGTGACACCTACCAAGTGCCACATGCTCTATTTATTGAAATTTGGTGCGTTCGGTACCATCGAACGCAAGCCCCGTACTATAAAACAGCAAGCCATTTAGAGCAACTTAACTGGCGTATTAAGCTATTTAAGCCATACTTACAATAAGCTTAATTTTTCAAGCGAAGGGGCTATTTATGAACGAAGAGAACCTAAAAAGTGTGCCAGTGAAATGTCCGCATTGCGGCCACAATACCTTTTTAGATATTGATGCTTCCGAGGGAAACCAGGACTACCAGGAAGAGTGCTCCGCCTGTGGTGATCTCATTCACGTGCAATTACAGGTCGACGAAATCAACCAACAGGCGCGTATTAAAGTCGACGGCAATGACGAGCAGTTTTACTGACGCTTCGCCAGAACACGCTCAACCGTATCGACCGTTGTAATGGTTTGCTGGTCAAGCTCAATGTTGACTTCTGAGCCCACTTCGCACTCACCTAAGTTGGTAATGCGCAACGTTTCCGGAATAAGGTGCAGTGAAAAACAATTTCCCTTAACCTGGCCAATGGTCAAACTGGCGCCATTAACGCTTATAAAGCCCTTATCGAACAGGTAACGGCTATGCTTTTCTGGTATTTGAATCCACATAGCACAGTTATTTTCCAACAATTCCACGTCAGTTACTTTACCTGAACAATGAATATGTCCCGATACACCATGGCCGCCAATTTCATCACCAACTTTCAGTGACCGCTCAAAGTTAACCTTGTCACCTTCTTTCAACTTGCCTAAATTCGTTAAACGCAGGGTTTCATCGATAACATCAAAATGCACCTGCGTGTCACTGAATTCAACGACCGTTAAACAACAGCCGTTAATAGCGATACTGGCACCAATGGCTAAGTCTTTTAAAAATTTAGGTTCAGTTTCGACCACAATATGTCGAAAAGAAGCTTGGTCAGAGACCGAAAATATCGTAGCTTGTGTTTGTACAATACCTGTAAACATGAACCACCCGTGTGACAAGGAACCGGAGAAATGACTCGAAGTGTACTTATTTTTAAGCCCGTTGGCTATGCACTCATTGCCTTTAGCGCACTGGGAATGGTCGCTTGCTCTGACGACCCCGGGTTAACCGAGTACGCGGACAAACTGCACAGCAACGTGCATGACACACTTGAGTTACCGGCCCGCTCCATCACTCCAGAGAAGCCAGTGCTGCAGTATCCTGCAAAAAGTGAGTTAAAGCGTGACGTTGAACGCACCAGCCTCGGCTTTATGGACAGTATGCGTCTGAATCATTGTCGGCTGGGTCAGGAAATTGCGGAAAACAACAGCTCGCTAGGCAAGTTAAAAGACGGCTTCAGTAAATACCATGCAGACTTAACCATGATACAAGCGTTGGAAGACTGCATTAAACACCCTGAGTCCGCTAACGTAAAAACGCAACTAGAAGAAGCACTAGCGCACAAAAAGTCGCAATTAAACGCCAGCCTGGCCAATGCCTTTGCGTTTGAAGACGGCCTTCGCAGAGCCTTGTCCGTTGGCAACAATTCTCTGCCGAAAATTCATGTTACCGAATATAACTACGCTGTTAATGCTCTGGAGCGTTTCACCCGCATTTTGGAGCGTTGGAACTATACGAAAGAAGCGGATGACCCGTCCGAAATGATAAAAATGCTGGGGCGACTTGAGCGCAGTAACTATTTACCCGACTTATTCAGAACCATGCTGGACTACGCCCACAAACTGGATGCCATGCGTGATCAGTTACCGGAAATTCCAGAGGCCCTGCACTGCCCTAATGGCAGCGTCCCCCAAAAAGCGGAACAGTTAAGAGACTCATTTAACAACATATACATTAAAGAAATGCAGGGCGACATTGCAGAAGTTATTGAGCAACATCAGCGCCTGTTAATGACACTGGAAAACCTTCAGGGAATAGCGCCACAGCCAGCGCTGAAGGACTATATTGCAGAGCTTGGTAAGCTCAGCAAAGTGTTGACCGATGCCACCGTTCACTTTGTTCGGCCCTGGCAGCGTTTTTACAGCGCGTGTAACTTCACACCTGCGCCTGACTAGAAATTCGACAAACAGTCACTTTTTGCAAAAAATGACTTGCACGAGCGGCCGCAAATAACTAATATACCGCCCGTCTTCACGACATACCTCAAAAATGTGCGTCCTTAGCTCAGTTGGTTAGAGCGCTGCCTTGACATGGCAGAGGTCGGTAGTTCGAGTCTACTAGGACGCACCACTTTTCTAAGCTTTAACATCACGCTTCTTTTTAATTAATTTTTAACGTTTCTATTCAAACGAACAGTAGTAGCCTCGAGCAATGTAAGAGTTTTCTTACTAAATCATTTTTTCTAAACAGAGCTCAATAAATTCAAACACCTGTTTATTTTCCTTTTACGTATACAAACCACAGCGTTATGCTAACGGCACATAATAAAGACGTAATAAGGAACAATATGACAACTTACAAAGCGATTAACTTGGTTAAGCGCCCGAATCCGGGGCCGGTCAATGCGGATATTTTTGAGGTGGTTGAAAAAGAGCTACCAACAGTTAACGACGGTCAGTTTTTAATTAAGCAAACCCACATGTCGTTAGACCCAGCCATGTTTGGCTGGATGAGTCCCGATACCGAAAGTTACATTCCACCGGTCGAGCTGAATACCGTCATGCGCAGCTCGGGCGTTGGTGAAGTGGTGGAAAGCAAGCACGCGGATTTTTCCAAAGGCGACCGTGTAATGGGCATGATGGGCTGGCAACAATACGCGCTAAGCGACGGTCAAGGCATTAATAAAGTACAGGCCGACGTGCCCGACGAAATGGTGTTATCCGTTTTTGCCCTACCTGGCTTAACCGCCACACAAGGTTTATTTAACGTCGGCAAACCTAAATCTGGTGAAACCCTTGTAGTCACCGGTGCAGCTGGCTCGGTGGGGTCCATTGTCGGGCAGCTGGCTAAAGCTGACGGCTTGCGGGTAATTGGCGTGGTCGGCAGCGACGAAAAAGCCGAATGGATAACCAACGAATTAGGTTTTGACGGCGCTATAAACTACAAAACTGACGACTTAGATACCAAGCTGAAAGAGCTAACGCCTGACGGCGTTGATTTGTACTTTGAGAACACCGGCGGCCCTATTCAGCATCATGTAATGCAGCACATGAATGCCCACGGCCGTATTGTAGTGTGCGGCATGATAGCCGACTACGACAAAGCCGAACCAGCGCCCGGCCCAAGCTGGATCCCGATTATTAAAAAGCGCTTAACGATTCAGGGATTCACCATGCCGGACCACTTCCACGAAGTGCCTAGCCTATTGGAAAAACTCACCCCGTATGTCATGAGCGGCAAAATCAAATACCGTGCGCACACGTTGGAAGGCCTAGAGTCCGCCATCGACGGTCTGAACCTGTTCTTTAGTGGTGATAATAAAGGGAAGTTGTTGGTTAAGCTGTAGCCATTACCAGAGCGAAGTGCGCATTCGTATCAAGTCATAGTAACGGATGCGCATACTCTCTTACGACTGCATATTCCTCTTTGGAGAAAAGCACCTAGCCTACCCTCTCCCAATGATTATGTATTTCTTGCAGCAATATTTTTTCTTCCGCTTGTCGGGCTTCAACATCAGCTAATAAGTCTAAAAAGTAGCTAACAGGGTTATTCTTATATCGACTCTCAGCATACAAAGAGCGCAGAGCTGCATCTGTTGTTCTAGGAATAACCGATTGCCCTTTTTCATATCGTGCAATAGTTTGCTCGCTTACGCCAAACCGTTTCCCAAGTACTTTTTGTGAGAGATTAAGCTCTACTCGTAAAAATTTAAACTCGCTTTTAGACAGTGACTTTTTATTAGCAATAATGCTTTCAGCTATCGCTTGGTGTAAGCCGTCAATATCCTCAATGCTTGTGCATTCTTCGCCACCGATAATCGCAGCAGTGTAACCATTTTTGAGAAAAACATTCGGCAGTCCGCTTTCAGTGTAATGATACATATAACCCCCTAATGAACCCAAACAGTAACAAGAACTGACAGTGGTGATTTATCTTACCCGCCGAAAACTATCAAAATGATAGCTATCATTTTGATACCCTCCCTGTGCGTTGTCAAATTGTTTCAGAACCAAGAAGAGAAGGATAATTGACGGAGTAGCTTCTGGTTTCAATTTACGACACGTCGCACAGCAAAGTTAGTCCATATCGGAAATAAAAAAGCGGCTCAAAAGAGCCGCAAAACACACGACTAAAAGCAACGCGCACAAACGTTCACTTCATATTTAACTAGTGATTTTCTGGAAAAAAGATGGGGGCTACACCGTCTGCATATTCGGTGTCACGCTTGAATTTACGTGTTTTTCCGTCGCATTTAACTTCAATTGTCTGAATACGGTTATCTTTATCATAGCTGGTCGAGACTTTTGCCTCTGCTCCTGAGGAGCTTACCGAAACATACTCAGTCCCATTATGATATGAAACCTCCAGGGAAAACTCTGGAGCTTCAATCGTTTGATCAATAGTAAGAAACTCAACTTCATCATCTAGGCTGAGTAAATAATTAACGTGGTACTCATAACCGTCAACATCGAAACTCCCATCGTAATCAGCCGGTATAACGCACTCAACGTCGTGCCAACCTTGTTCGGGACCTAAATCAAGTTTCGGGTGGCGTGAAAAAACAGTTCCCATTCCAGTTTGTGACTGATTAGCTAGAGAGGCAAAGTCGTTCATAAGCATCCTTTTTCGTTACTAAGTTACGAGGTGAAAGATACCAACAAAGCACGACAAGTTAAGTCGCACTAATAGATTTTGCGTCTTCTACTTTAAAATTTTTATCCTTAGGCACATCTGGCTCATCATTTACTGCGTTGTAATATGCCCTTTTAACTTCCTCTTCAAACTTAGTTTTAAACTCAGGCGGACCAACAACTTTTAAGTACGGAGCGCGTGCCAGCAGCCACTGTATTAAGTTCAGATTATAAGGAACGTCAGCTTTAAGAAGCTTAAAGTTCTCATTACCGGGAATATCTTTCATTACCTGATTATCGCCTAAGTGAGCATCTTCAACTTCGCGCTGCACAGCTTTAAAAACCTTTAACTCCAACGTAAACGGCTCACCATATCGATATTCGAACATGTGTCTGTTTTGTTCGTCGTTAATATCGAATTCGCTCGGTCCTTTTGGCTCCTCGAAGTTTCGTCTTTTTACCTGAATAATCCGCGAAATTGGAAAGCGGCGAAACTTGCTCTTTTCTTCTTCAGAAGCTGGTTGATAAGCAACTAAATAAGCGACATTACCTCTAAAAAATATAGCTTTGGCAGTAACGGTTAAGTGCTCAAACGTTTTATCACCACCATGTTTTTTGTATTTCATTTCTAAAACTGAATTCTCGAGTGCTGCTTCTTTAACCGTGGTGTAAATATCTTCGTTAAGAACAGGCGCTTTTAGCCAGTGAGAGGGGTTGGCAACTTTAACTTTTTGATACCAACGGCCTATAACCCCTTGGTCACTCTCAATTAATTTTTTTGCTTTTAGGAACGGTTTATTTAACTGAGTCATAATTTCTGGCGGAGCTGTGGCAGCCAATTGTTTTTCTGCCATTACAATAGCCAGCGCTGCTGCGTAGTTGTTATCTTTAAGCGATAAAAAGTCTATATGGTCAACACTCCAAACAGCTGCTTTAGGTCCCCGGGCTTCCGAAACAGTATGAAGCCCCATCACCCCGTTGAAATCAGTTAAATCTCTTTGAACACTTCTTTTATCTATTGAATACCCTTTGTTTTGCAACTCCTGACAAATTTCAACAGCTGTTGCATCTTGACGGTGCAGAAACTCATACATCGCGTAAATTCGCTTAAGCGTTTCTCTGCTCTCTTTTGAGCTTTTTGATTCGCTCTTACTCATAAACACCTCGTTTGTTTAAATTAACCTTAACCTATACTAGCTGTCGCACCCACTTCAATAAAAAATGTTATTGAGTAAATGCCAAAACATGCGTGCAGGAGGAGATATATTGCTGTCGTTAATTGCTTGTTTATTTTTATGCTTACGCAGCACATCAATACGAGCTTTAGCTGTCTCGCTGTATAAACCTCGGGGATACTTTTCCAGATGCTTTTTATAATCACTAACACTCTGAGAGTTCTCAATGCGCTGCCATGCTCGGTACTCTTTCCTGTTAATTGGATGAGACTTCTCCAACGCAATTTCGGCATTCTGCGGAGAAATAGTTGCCCAAGCAGCAAGACACCCACCTACTTTTTGAAAGTCAGTTCTTACATTTTTCAGCTGCAGGTTAGTGGCAACATTGACCAACTGGTTCGTTACTAAACTTGTCTCCCCCCTTGTATCAGTGGTGTAGTTACTGTGAGTATAAGAGTGCACATCACTATATATATTCTCAGCCAATGACTGTTTAGCCAGACGAACAATATCTCTCTCAGCCTTACGGCTGTGACGTATACCAATTTTGCTAACTAAATACCGTCGCTCCCTGTCCGCCATGACCCAATTCGGGTCTTCAACATCAACAACTGAACAATAGTTATACTCAGGTCCACTAACAGAGCACGCACTAATCACAAAGCCCACAAAGACAGTAAAAAACGACTGTAGCAAACGCATACAAGCTCCTTAATTCGATCAAGTCATGCAAGATTAAAGAATCACTGCGTCATATTTTGTCGCACTCACACGGTAGTATCCTCAGCACACGGTCAATAAAGAGGATAGATATGAACGCAACATTAACTGTTTCGCCTGCCCTGCCACAGCTACCAGTCACTTTTGAAAATGTTGATCACGACAGCTTTGAAGCTAAGTGCGCACCGCTGAGCTTTTTCTGGTTAGCCCGTGCCTTTAATTTGAGCGGCAATGAGAAAAGCAAAGAAAAACTAATGATGCGTATCCGTCATTTGACCAAGCTTTATAACTTCCCAAATGACTTGTTTGAACAATTAGTTAAATTTGGCGATGACAAAAACGTCGACTGGGCTCCTCGCATACCTGAAATTGTCGGTGTGAGAGCTCTGCAGCGCCAGCTAGAGTTAAATGAGCAAGAGTACCGTATTCTTGTGTTTGCGTTTTTAAGCTCTCACTCGCGCTTAATTGGCACACTGCGAGAGTTCATTGAAAAGACTTTTTCAAATGAATCGCAGCTCGATATAGTTTGTAAGCTTGTCGGTATTGACCGTGCGCAGTTCTCTGTACTAACCAGTGACCAGTCAACTATTGTACAGATGCACCTAACCGGCCCTGCACCTTACTCTTTCCATATGGAGTCGATGGAGCGATTCTATATGCAAGAAGACGTGCTTGCTCGTGTTATTACCGCCAAGTCTGTTGACGATGACATTCTGGCTGGACTGCTTACCCCAAGCTCTCCCGCCAAGTTGAGCATTGATAACTTTGACCATATCGGCCAACGATTACAGTTATTAAAGGACTGTGTTGCTGATGCCACGAATAAAGATGGAAAACCACTATCGGTTCTGTTTGTTGGTAAACCAGGTTCAGGTAAAACCGAACTTGCTAAAGCACTAGCGGCCTCTGTCGACGCTTCTTTATACGAAGTTGCTGTTGTAGACGACACAACCCGTAAACAAGAAAACTGTGCGTACCGCTTAGGTGAATACTCTCGTATGTCAAACATGCTCAACAACGCACCTAACTGCCACATTTTGTTTGATGAAGTAGAGGATGTTTTAAATGAGCGCGAAAATGAAAACCGACGTAAAGGCTGGATAAATCAAACTCTGGAAAAGCGCACTGTTACAACCTACTGGGTTTGCAACAGTGTCGATGAGTTTGATGACGCGTTTCTGCGTCGCTTTGACTACGTCTTATATATGCCAACGCTTAACTATCGCTCGCGTGTACGCATGATGAATAATGCGTTCGCCAAACATGGTATTAGCGAACAACGTATTCACGAATTGGCTGCTGCGCGCATTAGTACGCCCGCAACAATTGAACGCCTGACTCAATTAGCTGACCGTATCAATCATGGAAGTTTAAGCGCTGACCAAATGTTGGATATGACTTTTCCTAACGCACCAAGTTGGTACAGCGATGAGCTCGGTCCGTTCAAAGTCGAACACTGTCAAGCTCACTCAGAACTTCCTTTACAGCAGCTTTCTGCTTTGTGTCAGCAAAATCAAAACGTACGTACACTTATTACTGGCAGCAATGGCAGCGGTAAAACAGCACTAGCACGCTACCTATGTTACGAATGCAATCACAGCACTCGCTTTTATACTGCCGAAGACTTTCTAATTGGCGATCCGGCTGTTTTTCTTTCAGTTATAGAAAATGCTTTCGAGCAAGCTTCTTTTAAACAAGAAATGCTTGTGATAGATGAAGTTGACCAGTTGCTAGTAACAGCCATGCGCATTGTTCCAAACCCAGATAGTTTTTCGCGCTGGTTAGCTACACAGATACGTGACTTTCGTTACCCACTAGTTATGACACTTAGCGAACCAAGAGCACTTAGCGAGTACACAGTCGTCAATAATGCATTTGACCTGTCACTGCAGCTTCAAAGCTGGCCCTCAGAGTTACTGCAAAATTTTTCTGATGAATTTGCCAAGGCCAACAATCTGAACGCTGTTCGCGTACCAGAGCAACTACAAGCAACTCCTCAACAACTGATTAAAGCGTTGCGCCAGTGCCGTTTGCACAGTGACATGAGTTATTTAACGCAAGCGTTAAGTGGAAAAAACAAAAACACCATCGGTTTTTTAGCGCGTGTTTCTTAAACACAGGAGTATCAATATGAAAACAATCCAAAGCTTATTCATGCTATGCGGCGTCAGCATCATCGCTGCCTGTTCAAGCAGCAATAGCATCCTCGACACCACCGCCAAAGATCAGGCTTTATACAACGAGTATATCGCTGATTGCACCTTTAAAGACGGGCAAACAGCAGCACCCAAGTGGATTTGTGGTTACCCCATTGACGATTATCCCGTTACCGAGACTGGTTATTCCGAGTCAGGTAGCGAGTCAGAAGCGAAAGCCAGAGCGCTGGTTAAACTAGCCGGGCGCATTCAGACAGTTGTGGAAAACGAAGCCACGTTAACCTCTACCAGCACTAACCGCCGTAGCGATAAAAGCTTTGAAGAGGTCAGCCGGCAGTTCGTCAAAGAGCGCCTGAACAACACCCGCGTGCTGCTGCGCATGGTCGACCCATCCACACAGGGGCTACATGTGTTGGTAGTGGCGGAAGAGGATGCGTTTGATAAATCTTTACGTAGCGCTATGATGAAAAGCGAATAAGGAGGTTTTATGTCCCTGTCAAAATCGAAAGTCTATTATGTGATAGCTATTAGTTTAGGCACTCTTACCGCTTGCGGAGGAGGTTCAAGTGCATCAAATGACTCGGGGACACAAGCCCCTGAGCCCGACCTGGTCGCTTTAGATACGCTTCCTTCGATTAGCGCTACCGAAAACAAATCAGAAACCATCGATATATCCTGGACACCTGGAGAGGAAGCTGAGTTAAATATTTCTCAAGAATCGTCTCCAGCGCTTGGGCTTACGCTGGAGGGAACGTCGTTAACAGTCACCTTGCCTGAGGTAACCGACGATGTCAGTACTGAATTTACAGTAGAACTCATTCAGGATGGAAACACCGTTGATGAGCAAACTGTGACTGTAAATATCGATAACGACCCTCGTCAGTTATATGCTGAAAATTACGACGATTACCGATTAGCGGAAGAGGTTGCGACAGAAACCGATAGCTGGCGGTTGGAAAACATCGGTATTTATGCGGAAACCATTACGCAAGATGGCGAACCACAAACAGTTTGTTACCCTACGCCGGAAGACTGCCGTGAGTCATACGCCTTTTATGAAGGTAACGCCGACTATGTGAGAGGTGACTTTAACGACGATGGGCATACCGATGTAGCCGTTAGTATTGTTTATTTCCCCCATACACTGCCACGAGATATTACTGAGTACCCTGCTCGGGTAATGATTTTTGAAAATAATGGCGACGGCACGATGAAGCTTAATAATAGTATCATTGCCGACTACGAAAATATTCATCGGTTTTCTGCTTACCGAATTAAGTCAGCCGATTTTAACGGTGACGGTGTGCCTGATATTATCGCCAGTTCGTTATCACGTGTAACAGACGAATGGGTCGAAGAACGCTCGCAACATCAAAATGCACCAGAGCTTCCCCTTTTGTTACTAAGTAATGGTGAAGGGCAATTAGTCGATGCATCTGATCAACTGAACTTACATATGAGTATCGAAGACGGCTATTCAGTAGGCCACAATATGTCTGTAGGTGACATCAATAATGACGGTCACCCGGACATTTATACCGGCCTTTCAGTATTGTTAAATGATGGAAATGGTATGTTTACTGATAAAACGGACGCCTATTTCACCGCCGATGAGCAATGGTCCCAACCTTTTGCTTCTGCCCTAGGAGACATGAATGATGACGGGCACACAGACTTAGCGATGTTTGATTACCGTCAGGTGTTTCCCGAACCTATAAACATTTACCGCAACCAACTCCTTCTAAGTGCGTCCAGTGGCGCATCTCTTACCATGGTGAATCAACCGACCATTATTCCGTTTCCAGAGGAGTATTGGGGGGCAGACAACAGCCATACAAACTATGCCATTATGGGCGACCTGGCGGAGGACTACCCGGGCGACGAGTTAGTCATAGCACAAACACGGCGCGACCCCTATTACGATGGTCGAGTCCTTAGAATGTTTGCGCTCGACGAACAAGAGAACTTGGTTGAGTTAACCGATAGGCTAGAAAACAATGATCTGCGTCTGGGATCAGAGCATCATGGCTACGTATCCGGTGAGGGCTCGTTACACCTTATGGATTTCGATAAAGACGGTACTCTTGATATTGTTGATGTGACTCAGGGTGGCAGCTACTGCAACTCAGAAGAAAACTGCCAACAAGAACTTGCGGTATTTCTGAACCAGGGGGACGGAACCTTTGTTTATAACCCTATAACCAATATTCCCTCAATCACCGAATACAGCTTCGAAGGGTATAATTTTGAAGATAACGACTTACCAAACTTAGGCACTTCTTACCCTGTTGACTTAGGACACTCTGACGGCTTTAGCCTCTTGTCGAGAGTGGGAACTGTTAATCCTGACCTACTTAAAGAAGGAGATGAAGAGCAAATGATTTGGTACATCATGAATCGCAAGCAGAATGGTCTTTAACGTTAACTAAGGTGCCACTGCTAAAAGCATTTAAAACCAGCGCTTGAACAGAATAACCATTTCGTTCAAGCGCTTCTTTATAGGTTTTAAGTTGTCCACCGTAAAAACGTGCAAGCTCTTGTTGTTTGTCCGGCGTTTTAGCTCCCTTCAATTTGTGGTCGATAACCACTAGACCCGCTTCCGTTTCCAGCAATAAGTCGATACTGCCTTTGATACTCTGATTGGCCTCATTTTTAGCCGTTACCGGCATCTCGACCCAAACGTTCTTAGGTTTAAACTGCTCTTTCACGCAAGCAACAAATTGCTGTGCCTGATTTACCAGTTTCTTTATTTGGGCTTCATCAGATGTGAACGGAGCCAAGAGTCTTCGGGCGACCAGTTCGACGTTTTTATCTGTATTTAGCACAATAAAGCCTATCAGTTGATGAAGTGCATCGCCTAGTTTTGCGGTATTCAAACTGCCAGCTAACCTCAACGCCTCGCCATATTGCGATGACTCATCTACCTCTACCGGCCCACCAATATCAGTCGCTGAAGGATGAATATATCGAGGTTTAAGCTCTTGTTCACAATGCCGCACAAAGGGTAGCTGGAGGTCTTCATCAACAGTATTCTCTATTGGCCAATTTTCACTCACGTCACTAAAACTATAAGCATCCTCACTCAGTAATTGCTTGAAGCTATCTTCGGGCGCTTTTCCTGTGTCAATAAAAGACAGATAATTTCTCGCTCTAGTAAAAGCAACATAAAGCAAGCGGTGATTTTCATTGCGCGTTTCTTCTGCTCGCTTTTTACCGAACTCAGTTGCATGCAAAAACGCTTTCACCGTTTTTTTCTCAAGCTTAGTCGACGCATTTGCTGCATTGTAGCGTGGTAAAAACTGTACCCAACGCCCTTTAAGCGGCTTATCGATATAAAAACTATCGGAATCATTTTTTGCCGTCACGCCAAACAGTCTATCCCTAGGGGATTTCTCCATGAACTCCAAAATAACGCATGGCCATTCAAGTCCCTTTGATTTGTGTATGGTCAACACAGATACTGCGCGCCCAGTAGAAATTCCTTTTATATCCTTCATGTCCCATGCTTTTTGTGCAAGATAGCGGTTTAACCCTTCCATTGTCACCGGCAACCCGTAAGAAACAGCCTCTTGCTCATAACCTTCTACCAGCTTGTAAAGCGCATCAATATTTGCCAGCCGAAGCTGAGTGGTAAACTCATTGTTATCCCATTGGCGAACCGTTTCAGCTATCGCAAAATTATTAAGTGCTTCCGTCAACAATTCCGTTGGCGATAGTTGTGCAGTCTTCTTTCGTATGCCAGCAACTTTTTCCATGAGCCCAGTATCTAGGAGCCGCCCTGGTTTCTCTGTGTCTTCTAACAACTCACCAAGCCAATCATCAAGACCTTGGTTTTTAACAATACTCCTTATTTCCGCATAAGCTATTTTATTGTCATCGCCAGAAATTAACGCCATAAAGGCACGTATTAAAACCACTTCGGGCTCATCTAACAGCCCCGGCTGTTCACATTGAGCTGGTATTTTTGCCTCGTTTAATATTTTAGCCAATTCCTTCGCATCATCATTTGAATACGTCAGAATACCAATGTCGTCCCACCGCATTGGCCGCTCAATATCGGTATGCTTGTCAAGCACTAATGGTCTGTTAGCAACAAATAATTTCAATTTGTTTGCGAATGCTTGATATGCCGCCTTCTTTCGTCCGCTAACCGAAAAGCTAAACAGTTCGGGATTTCCACAGCTTGGCTTTCGCTTTAACTTATCCCAAACTTCAAGCTTGGTTTGTTCTTCACCAAAGACAGGGTTAAAAGTATCATTGCAGTGCTCGACAATAGTTTTGGTTGACCGACGAGAAGTCTCGAGCTTATCGATTGTTATACCTTGGCTCTCTAATTCGTTTTGGAGTGCAATCATCAGTTCAGGATCAGAGCCGCGGAAGCCGTAAATAGCTTGTTTTAAATCACCTACAAATACAGCTTTATCAACAAGTTCGGTGAGCTTTAAGTAAATTGCCAGCTGCATAGGGTTGGTGTCCTGAAATTCATCTACCAGCAACAACTTAAGCTCTTCTTTTACAATTTTTTGCACTGCAGGATTATCCAACAGCTCAAAAAACTGGCGTTCAAGGTCACTGAAATCGAGGACACCTCGGTTGTCTTTAAGTTCTCGATATCGGCTCAGGCTATTAGCTGCCACTTCATACGCTAACTGAATAAAAGCTTTAATATCAGCTCGAAACGCACCAAATTGTCCCAGTTTTGTTTGTAAATTTATAAAAGGTTCAAAATGTTCAGCGGCCTTCGAAGGAACTTTTATAGACTCTAAATGAGACCATTTGCTGCACCATCGTTTATTTTTCAGATCCCGTAGCAAGGCCTTAAAGTTTTTCTGCTCTTTTGTTTTTTCATCAATACTTGAGAAGTCAGCCAGACAGTCTCCCGTTACGCTATTTATAAGACCTACCGTTAGAGTCTTGTCGACTTTTCCGCAAGCTTCATCAAGTAATTTGTTGTAGAGCGCCCAACTACGCTCTCCCATACTCGGCAACTCAACCGCGTCAATGCCATTAGCCGTCGCTTCACTAGCTATCTTTTTTACATAGTCTATGGGGCCATCGTCACGAGATGAGTCACCAGTAATGCTCAGTTTACGACCCAAGCGACTTAATTCTTTTATTTTATCTGGCTCTTCCTCATCTATAGCGTTGAGAAACAAGTTGTCAGCACCAACTTCGTCTAGCACCTCTACATCCGGGCTTAACCCCAAGTCAAAAGCAAACCGCTTCAAGTATTCGCCACACAAGCTGTGTAATGTGCCAATACGAGCTTCGTTTATGAGTAACGCATTATCTTTCGCACGCGCTGAGCCATCCACTGTTTCTAAAAACTTAGCGCGCACACGCTGCACTAGTTCTGCTGCTGCTTTGTTGGTAAAGGTAGTAGCAAATATTTGAGACGGCTTAACGCCTTTATCATTTACAGCATCAAAGAGCAGCTCTGTAATTTTATAAGTCTTTCCGCTGCCGGCACCGGCGTTAATCATCTCTATCTTGCTAAAGTCCATGCCTTATTACTCCTTTATTCTGCCGTTGCCTTCGGCCACCCCAATAAGTAGCGGTAGTCTGAGTACTTGTCGCCAACTCGCTCTTTGTCGCTATTTGCTTCTCTATACGCCGATATAATGCCTTTCAAGTCATCATCTTCAGGATAGGTAACACCTGCTATTTCATCGCAGCCTGGGTTATTTAACTCTATTTCGCCACGCTCCAATTGTTCAAAGCGCCATGCCGCAAGCTCATTCGTTGTCTGCCAAGACTCGGCTATTGAGCTGAATTTAAAGTCCACCTGAGTAACACCTTGCCCCTGTAGGAAGTCGTTATTGCGAAGCAAGAAGGCCTGATCTTTAATTATAAAGTAACCGACTTCAGGCCAGCGCTTTTTACTCTGCTCGTAAATACTAGCGTAAGTATAAAGCTGCACCGCACAGCCACCCTCTAGAGTTTCCTTATGTTTGTCTCCGGAGTTAGACCATTTAGCATCAAGCACCATCACATTGCCATCTTCTTTTTCCAGGAGTAAGTCAATACTGCCTGTTGCCTTAAATGTCCTGCCAGCAAGGTTTAGAGGCCAGTTTTTAACGCTTAATTCAGGCGTAACCTTAATAACCCCCGACTGTAGAAACGTATTAACCAGCGACGTTAACGCTTTTATCGCTTGCTCTCTTACTGACTGCAAGTCGTAGTGTGCCCCGGGCTCTAAGAACACTAACGCGCGCTGTTTAAAAACACGTTCGTGATGCTGTTCTTCCCAGCTTTCCAAATCTATCCATTTGTCAGGTGTCGGATTTTCCGTGAAATAGGCTTCGAATAACGCATGCGCGTATATCCCCCTGGCTCGGTTATCAACTGCAGGTAGCTTAATGTCATAGTCACGTAGTTTTGTACTGTAATTCAGCACAAAGTCAGACGGCTTAAATATCAAGCGTTCTAACCGAGACGCCGACATGTCACTGGCAATAGGCAGTGCTTTGTTAATACGGCCGACACGGGCATAAGGGTATAAAGACTCAGTGTTATAGTCTTTGACAACAGCTTTGCTGTTTTGCGTAGCTAAGTAGTCACTCCACGACTCGTGAGTCAACTTATGTAGCACTGACAATTCGTCAAACAAGGGGTGCGTTAACGCCTCATTGTCAAAGTCCACAATAAGCAACTCTTTGCTCGTTTGTTCAATAAACTGATTCCAGCTATTGCGCTGCAACTTAAGGTCATGTTCCCGAGAAAATACATCGTAGCTATCAGACAGCGCATCAAACTCAGGTTGATACCAGTCGGGCAATGTATACCCGGGTAAAGAATAAGGTCCCACCCACAGGGTAATATCAGGACTCGTTGATAAGTGCCCCGGCCGCATAACACCATGACAGGACGTAGTGCGTCCTACTTGTGCAAGCGGCTCCATCATAGGCATCTGCCCTACGCCAAGCTCTTTTAAAAGTTTTGTCCACTGGTTTTGACTAAATTCAGTTGTTGCCGTTGTCAGCACATCAAGAATAACGTTGCACTGACGAGCAAACTCGCGGTAAACCGGTTGCTGAACTTTTAGCGCCTTTAGACGCAAAGCCTCAACAGCTTTTTTAATTTGCTCGGCATTAGGCTCCGGCTCCTCTATGGCGGCTAACCATTCTTTTAGTTCAGGGTTTTGCTGAAGCACGTCTGTTTTGGCTTCTTCCCATTTTTCATTCCCGATACCTAAACTTGAAACTAGTTTATTTGCTAAAGTTTTAGACTCTGCTCGGTTTCCCAGCCACAACGGATGCTTAAACAGCGTAACCAGACATTCGATGGAATAGCTGCCGCTCAGCGTGTTGAGCATTGCGGGAACAATCTGAGTAATTAAACGAGTATCAACTTTCGTTTTAAAGCCTGCGGAAGGCTGCGAGTATTGACCAAGAGCTTGATCAATTATTGTACCGTATTCGCTAACGACCAATATATCGTCGGCACTTTTCCCATTTAGAGATACATACTGAGCGGCTATGTCAGCAGCATCAATAACTCCACCTGCAGATATAAGTTTAACATTCGATTTCTTGCTCGCTTGAGAGTCCGCTAGCGGTAACTCTTTCATCGCTACATTTTTATCAACCAGCGCACAAAAGAGTTGCTGCCAAATGTTTGGAAGTAAATATTTAGGTTGAGCCAATACTAATCGATTTAGCTGAAGCTGACAGCCTTGTAGCCGCTCAATACACTGCTCAATACGTAAAGCGTCACTTTTACCAGCTATTGTGTCACAGGCCTCGTTGTATAAATCGGTTAAAAAGCCAAACCGCTGTAACCTCTCATCCTTAAGAGCCTCACCTCGCCAGCCAATAAGCGTTAAACCATCGAACCACGACATTACAACTCGCGCAGTTGCTATTGGATTTTTTTCAAACGAGCGACAAATTGCCTTATTCGTCTTAGCGTGCTTACTGAGTATGCGATAAAACGCAAACAAACGCTGTTCAGGTTCAAACTTTATAATACCTAGCTGTTCTTCAAGCCACGCTATTAATGCTGAACAGCCCATAGTATCGCTACCGACTGCGCCATTGGTACAATTAAACATTGGCTCAATAAGATCTTGATTAGCTAAATAATCAAAATGAATGACACGTTCCATCGTTTGGGCTCCCCGTCGAATTAAAATTCAAAGTGTTATACCGCCATTTCTTGCCTTAATTAAAATAGCCGCATTTTCGAAAAGCCCCATAAGATCTGTTTTATTTTCCATATAAATATCTTTTGAAAGCTTTAATCTAGCCGGCAAAGGGTCACGTATAAGTTGCAAAGAAAGTTTCTTTACATCTCGGGCAGCAGCTTCAGTCTTGATAAGAAAAGTTTTATGTCTATCCTGCCATTGAATCGTGGCGAAATTTTGATGTTCTACCTTATTCTCAGCCTCCCAGAAAACCCGCAACCGCAAGTCTCCCTTGCCTGTTTTGGTATAGTGAATTTCAACACACTCCTTCTCTTCGAAGTGTGAAATCAATTTATCAATAAACTCTGAAGCCCACTCCTCAGTACTTTCTAGTTTTGCTTCAAATGGGTTAATGACTGCTTCTTGACTATCAACCTTATCAACTAAACCATCATCTGACTGCAATTGAATGCTCTTTCCTAAATCATCACCTACCAACTCACTCAAACGTCGTTCACAATCTCTAACTAATAATCCCAAATCAACATTCGTTAAACCTGACCCATTATTTTCTGCCGTATTGCAGGGCAACGAGTAATCTTGCAGTAGTTCAGATTCAGCAGCAGATACTAGCTGTCTTATCTTTTTAGTCGACACTGGCTCATCGGGTTCTGCGACACGTATATAGGTAAATTTAAAACGCTCTAAGGTGGTATTATCTAATGAACAAAAGTCACCCCACTTGTCATACGCGAAGTTGATTCTCCGAGCGGTTGTTTGACAACCTCTATCTGCGTTTAGTAGGCTTTCTTCTGTGCCCCCCAATGCTCTAACTATCGCGCTTTTAGGTGCCATATCAATCGACTGTTTGAGCGCTCGCTTAGATACGGAGAGCCTCTTACCTCTCAACGTTAACGAGGCTATATGCTTGCTCCAGCGAAGGTTTATAACATTGCCTGCAAACGGAGCGTGCTTCACCCCCATATACTTTCCTAGATAGATGGGCTTACCATCAAAGGAGACAATATAGATGCCTGGACCGACAAATGCCGATTTATTTTTTACTATCGAATAAAACTGTAGATTAAAAAAACTAGGCAATCCTGGGATGGGTTTAACCTGTCTAAAAGAAAAAATCTCATTCGCTTTGTAGTTTTTAGTTTTGACATTCAGTTGCATCGCTTTCCTCTGGCACTATCAATCTCTAATTTCACTCACTAACTTCGAATGTGAACGCTAAGTGCGACACGTAGCGTCGTAGTAGCAGATTAAAGTTTAACCTCACATTAAGTTGGAGGTGCTTTATGGACATCGTTTTTACAGTAATTGTCAGTTTAATCGCCATCGGCTTCGTCGTAATGTGGATTGAATTTGCCCTTACCCGACCGCTGACAGTTATTTCCATGTTAGTGCTTGCTCTACTTGTCTCACCGAATGGTAACTATGTCGGCACGGCCCTAACCTTTCTCATCCTTAGCTGGCTGTTCACGACTAAAGCCGGGTTAATCCACGTAGGCGGTTTTTTGCTTGGCTTTATTTGGAGTAATCGCCAAAAGTAACTCGCACCAAAGGAGCAAGCTACTCAACATAATAAGCCGCACTCCCCCACACTTCGGTGCCTTTAGCCATCATTAAATCGATAATAACCGGAACAACGGCACCCAAGAGTTTGCAGCCATCTTTTACTTGGTCTCGGTTTACGCTGCTAGCGTAGGTCGCCCCGCCGTGCAGAATTTGGTTTCTCAGGGTGTACAAGCGATCCATGATAATGCTCAAAATAGTTACGGTATCTTGCTGGCCAAGTGCTTCATTAGCACGTCGTTTAGCGGCATTAAAACGATCTTCCCAGTCATTACCGCGGTCTTCGTAGTTAATGTTGTCCCAGAAAGGTTGGAATACGAATTCGTTGCTAATAAGAGAGCGAATGGCGCCGTTATAATGAGTCCACACCAAATTATACAGTCTATTTTCGCTATCGCTTTGAACTAAACGCTCAAAAAACTGGCCGTATATTTCGCGTTCGGTGTCGCTACTTTGTGCGGCGTAGTTGCTGGTATAGGCGGCATTAAAGGCAATCCATAAAAACACGAATTCGCCGTCGGTATCGCCATTTCCTCGCTCAATTTCAGCCTTCTGTAACCAACTGAGTGCGCGGTGAATACGCAAGTTAGCGCCCTGGGTCCAGGTATCTCGATGCTTGCGCTGATGAGCCTTTAGCGAATCGTAGTCCATTACTGTTAACCGTCCTAGTGTGCAGAATCTATACAGTTACAGTAAAGAATATCGGTGCTGGTGTAAAGACAGCGAATGCACTGATAAGCACGCTCCTACCGCGACACATTCTGTCGTACTAGTATGGCAGGATAGTCAGCGTTAAATATGAAGGAGAATATTATGACGCTTACCACCACCCATAATCGCCTATTCGATAATGACTTAGTTGCCACGCTAATTAAGCACACCGAGCAAGGTCTGCGTAAGAATACTCCAAACCTCATTGGAGCAGCTGACTTTATAGTCAAAAGCCACCTTAATCCCAACCATTACGCCATGCCTATTCTGCAGGCATCGCCGGAGTGGATTCAGGAACAACTGAGTAATGAAAATTATCATCAGCTTGAGCAGCAACTCGCTTTTGAAAACACACGAACACCACTCGGTATGGTGCGCGTTATGGTCCGTACGCATTTAAATCGTCAATATGTGCGTCATGTGGTGCGCGGCGCTAGCGACCAAACCTTAACGCCTCGCGTCATGAAGACTTTTGAGCAAGAAATGGATTTTGCAAAGCTTACTGACGCTCATGCTTATGCTGAACATTGGCAAAAGGTTGTTGATAAAAACCCTGGTCTCTATGACGACATTGATCGTTCGGCAATTGCCATGCTACCCAAACTCAAAGGGGGACATTGGCAGGCGTCTAATGTAGTTGCCAATAAACTGGGCATGGATGATGCCTGGGCCAAAGTCTTGACCGGTATTTACACGGGGCTTGTGTATTTAAACGACGCCTACAATTTTAACCCAGAGAAGCTATGGGCTGACATGGACGCAACGGTCGGTAACGCAAAAGCCGCTAAAAAATTAGCAAAGGCATTTCAAAAACATATTCATCAATATGGCGACGCGTTATCAGGTAGCTTTTTAGCCGACTTAGGACATACTGAGTTTGTAAAACCCGACACTCACGTCATTTCTGCCGTAGCCGCTCTTAAGGAGCAAGAAACCGTTTCTCCACAAGCGGCAATTGAGTACGTCTATCAGCTCAGTGAGGAGCTTAACGTACCGCCACGTTTAATTGACAAAGTATTTTATCTCGGTGGCTCGGGCCAGTTCTATTTGTACAACATAAAAATGAAGCACAAGAACACTTTTAAAAAGGAATTTTTAGAGCGCTTGCGGGCGCTTTAACGAGAGCTCGCGTCAGGACGCGAGCTACGTGCTTATGGTCGCCACCTCACCCCAGGGAATACGGTCATTTCCAGCCGTTTCCGGCAACACCCAAAGCAGCGGCGTTTGTGGCGGCTTTGTAGGTATTTCCGCGCAGCCGTCAGTGAAGTATATCAGGGCATTTGTGGGATGTTTATCGACGTAATCTAAGACCGGTTTAAACGCCGTTCCACCAAAGCCTTTTGCGGTAAAACTGTCGGCATTCAATGGCGAGTCTGGCGTAAAGGTATCGATGTGCTGAATTCGACGATCGCACTGCAGCACCGTCACCCGGTAATCCTGAAACGCGGCCAGTAAATGCGATAACTGCTGTAAAAACACCGCCAATTCATCCGAACAGCTGCCACTGGTATCTAAAGCGACCGTCAGTTCAATAAAGTCACTGCGTTGACGAGGTAAATACAAGCCTCGATGAATGTGCCGCCGAGACGGTGGCAGCCATTGCCGCTCCCCGATTAATTGTCGCTGCACAAAGCGTTGTAATAAATGCTGCCATGGTAAGCTTGGGCTGACCACCTGCTCTAATTGCTTCTTGACGTTTCCCGGCAATGAGCTCCAATGCGCGGCATTCGCCAACTTCGCCTGCTGCACGTATTCACGCCAACGTTGTTGCTGCTCACTATTTATAGGTAAGTGCGTATCTAGCACGCCCTGCTCTGGTTTTTCTTCATCAACCATTAACCGAGGGTAAATCTGCTCTGCGCTCAGTTCCTTATACTCATAACGATACAAGGCTTGCGGCGGCACAAAACCCAGCAGTTGTTTAACAATACTATTAACTTCGTAGTCAACCGCCCTATTCCAACGTTGATGCTCTCTACCTTGCTGCCTAGAAAAATGTCCCATCACGCAGTGCCATACCTCATGACACAGTACGAACTGGCGTGTTTTGTCATCAATACGATTGGCAAAGTCGACGTTAAAAAACACGCTCCGCCCATCTGTAGCGGCAGTTGGAATGTCATTTCCTTTCACCGCGTTTAATTGCAGGCGCAACGACAATGCCGCAGTAAACGGCTGTTGTAACAGCAAAAGGCCCCGGTCGCGTTCAAGTTGATTAACCAACGACGTCTCATTAAAACGCTCACTCATAGGCTGCCTTCAAACTCGAGCGCTTGAGCAAATTGTTGACCGTGCTGCTCTGTCCATTGCTCATAACGCGGGTGTGAAAACACCTTTTCTGCACGCTTTTCGTCCAGGCCGTTTTCGTTACGTAAAATATCTAGCATCAACAGCGTTGCAAAATCGGAGCTTAACTTGTCGCTAATATCAAAAAGTCTATCCAGCAGCTGCATTTTGCGGCGAACATGAAACGCCACAGCGGCACAAAATGCGTATAAAGCGTCCGTCCGCTCGGGAATACTTACTGGAATACGCCCAGCTAACATCGCCTGCACATCCGGCAGCTCAGCCTGTACGTCTAAAAAACCAAAAAATGGCAAAGCAGCACCGTCGCCTATTAATCCGGAAACCATAATACGCAGCTGTTTATCGCTTAACTGAAGCTGCTCGCGCTGTTTCAGCAGTTTTGCAACACGCTCCCACGAGCGCGGGCTCGGCCAACCACGTTCAGTGTTACCTTCCATATTAAAAAAGTGCTGTGGCGCAAATTTCAAAAAGCCGATAACCGGGCTCGGGTAGCCCTGTTGCTGTGCCCAACTACACCACTGTTGAACATCCGGCTGCAGCTCTAAATGGCAAAACCGATTCGCTAACGCACTTGAAAAGCTGTATGCCACCGCTCGGTCGGTTAAACGGTTACCGGCTCCTATCACTAACCAGCCCGGTGGTAGTTCGTATAAGTCACCTAAGCGACGATCTAAAATAATTTCGTAAGCCGCTGCCTGCAACATACGGTCGGCCGCGCTTAGTTCATCAAATAAAATAATGCCTTTGCTGTTTGGGTCACGGGGCCACTCGCCGGCCAACAGCCAGTCGACATGGTCGTCTTTCGGCACTGGCAGCCCCCGTAAATCAATAGGCTCGCGTTGCGCTAAGCGAATATCAATAAAATCAATACCTTGCTCTTCGCATAGCTCGCGAACAACTGTGCTTTTACCGACGCCGGGAGCGCCCCAAAGCATGAGTGGGGCAATATCTTTGGCGTTATCAGGAGACTGCCATAGCAATCGCAATTGTGTTTCAACCAAAGCTTTAACGTCACTGGGCGTGCACCCGTACTGTGCTTCTGAAGTCACTAAACTCATGAGAAAACTCCTTGTTTTTGCAGTCCGCTTCCGTCTTCTTTACGAGAAACACCCGCGGCAGAGCCTAAAGCAATTGCCATATACTGTGTGCGTTGCTCCGGGAGCCTATTAGCCAAGTGCAGAGCGACTTTTCGGGTTACCTGAGGAGCAGTCTGCAACAGCTTTTGAGCAATGCGCTGACGCTCAGTTTTTGCATTAATCAATAAAAATTTAATACAAGCCAGCTGGGTTAATTTATTCAGTTTCGGCAGAGCTATGAGCAGTCTTCGTTGTAGCTTTGGCAGCAGCTTTAACGTTCCCGATGTATCAAAAACACCTTGGCGAATGGCCTGCAGCATAACCTTACGCAGCGCTTTTTGTTCATTTTTATAGCTGGTTGCGTTTTCCAAAAGGGTCATAACCAAAGCGTAAAACGATACGATATTGTCGATATAACGGTTATTGGCATGACCTAACTTTTCTTCCACAGCCGGGCAGCCTCTATTAATGAGCAACCTCCATAGCGCCATATATTTCAGCCAGCCCTCCACCTGCCTATCAGCGGTAAACAGCTCACGCAGACTACCCCGCATTAGTTTGCCAAGCACACTAGCTATGTCATCGTCATAATCGGTACTCTGCTTTGCCAGCGCCAATAGCAAACAGACACCATGAAAGCGGGTCGATGGACGGAAACAACGTCGCAGTGCGCTAAGCATGTTTCCTACGGCTTGCACCTGCTCATCGCCTTCAGTATTTTCTATAACGTCGAACAAGCGCGTTAACGTTGACTCATTAATGTCAGGAAAAACATCAGTCTGAAAGTAATGCGATGCATGGTTCTCAACCTGCATGTAATCGGGTACATAGGTATTTTTAATACGCACCATGCCGCGTAAAGTCAGCAGATGGGCATCATCAATAGCTAAACGCTCTATACGGCAACTGACCAACTCAATGGTATTCCAGCTGCCACCAATGTGTATCTGATTCTTCCCGCATTCCGTAAGGCGCAAGCGCTCGCTCTCTCCCTTAATGCAGCGCAAGTTTTGGCAGTCACGGGCGCATACCGAAGCTGGCTTTACGCTGTCGAACGTCACTTTTTCAATTCCCTGTAACGCAACTAAACTGACCTGCGCCGGCGTACGAAGTTGTAATTGTTTGGGAATCTTACTGTCTCGGCGCGCATGAATGACCAGTAGGCTCGTTGGTTCGAGGCTTTCAAGCAGTTGACGTTTTTTATCAACGCTATCGACCGGGCAAATAACCACTTGTTTAAGCGCCTTCGTTTGACTGTGCAAATAGCCGCCACCGTCATAGCAATAGTCAAAATGCTCAATATTGCCATGAATATTCAGCAAGTTATGGTTATCACTTAAATCAAGGTGCAGTACCCAGGAGTCTTGTGTTAACTGCAGCTGCTGCAACTTCGGCGTTGTGCGCAGTTGTAAGTATTTCCGTTTAACTGGGGTGTCGCTCTTGTCAGACAGGCGAAGTGTTTCGGTATTCGGTAGGTTATTCACTTCCAGCCATTGCGCGTTCGAAATGTCTACGTTAATGGCTTTACAAAGATAGTTCTGGACCACTAGGCCCGAGGTTTTATCCTGCATTCATAGCCTCCTTTGTTAGGACACTATGGTTGCATAATACTGCGACAGTTTATGTCGTATTGATTATCTAACTCACCCACTCCAATCACTATGCCCCTCTGCGACACCAGATGTCGCACCCTAAACCTAACATAGCCTCATCAATAAAAAGTGAGGTGTATATGACAACATTAACGAATTCGACTCCAGCATTACCCAAACTTCCCATTTCATTTGAGCAAAGTGAAGAAAATACATTCGAGTTTTTCTGGGCGCCATTGAGCTTTTTCTTATTAGCACGATGTTACAACTTGAGCGGTAACGAACAGCGACGGGCGGGTTTAATTGAAAAACTTGAGAATGCAGTCAGCCTTTACGAACTGCCTGCTAACACCGTTGAAAAAGTAACCGAGTTTAGCAACAGCAATACCGACTGGCGTATTCGAGTTCCTGAAATAACTGGCGTTAGAGCGCTACAGCGACAATTAAACCTCTCTGAAGACGAGTATCGCTGGGTTGCATTTGCTTACTTATTTAGCGCCTCGCAAGTTATGGAGGTAATACTTAACTTCATTTACCGCGAGTTTTCTGCACAAGCGGAGCTAGACATTATCAGTAAGTTAATTGGAGTGAATCCAAAGACCATCAAAGAACTAACAAAAGACGATTCTACCATTGTAAAAATGTACCTTGCCGGATCACCAGATTCGTATATCAGCTCAGTCAGCGATAGATTCAGAATGGTTTCATTTGTCGTCGACAGTATTAACCAATGCCAATCGGTTAACGAGGATATATTGTCCAGTTTTCTAACTCCTTGCTCTACCTCAACGTTGAAATTAAACGATTTTGAGTATTTAGGAAATAAACTGACGTTATTAAAAAACTGCGTAAAACAGGCGACGTTAGGTAACACGCAACCGATGAGTATTTTATTTGTTGGTCCCCCTGGCACCGGCAAAACAGAATTGGCAAAGGCATTAGCAGAGTATGCCGATGCTTGCCTGTTTGATGTGCACGTCATTAATGACGATGAATATGACAATACCAATACGTATCGTCTGTCACGGTTTTCTCGTATGAACGCCTTGTTAAGCGGCTCACCAAGAAACCATATTTTATTTGATGAAGTGGAAGACGTTTTAGTCGAAAAGAAAACCCAGGAGAAACGCAAAGGCTGGATAAACCAACTTTTGGAAAGGCGTGAGACAACCTCATACTGGATCTGCAACGAAACGCGTTTTTTCGACTCGGCATTCCTGCGCCGCTTTGACTACGTACTGCAAATGCCCGAGGTCAACTTTTCAACCGCCGTTAAGTTATTACAGCAAGCCTTTAAAAAGAAGGCTGCAAGCCAGCAAACCATAAAAAATTTAGCAGCCTTTAAGGTAAAAACCCCGGCCTCCATCGCTCAAATGAGACTGCTCACTAACCGGTTACAGGACAGCAGCCTGTCCATAGATGACATTATTAGCCTTAACTACCCGGATCTACCCAATGTTTACAGCAAAGAGCTCGGCCAGTTTGAGTTTTCACATGCTCCAGTAGAATGTGCTCTACCCAAGCAACGTATTGAAACGTTTTGCACCCAGGGTGACAGTATTCGTTTGCTTATTAGCGGTGTGACAGGCTCAGGAAAAACCGCTTTAGCTCGATACCTCTGTTATGACTGTAACGGCGGCATGTATTTTGCGGATTCTGCAACGCTTATACACCCAAATCCTATTGTGTTTGAAGATTGCCTTATAAGAATTGAATCGCCACTAGTTCACTAGACACTCAGTAGCCGTTTTTTCAAAACGTTTTTCATACTCTACCGGCGATAACTGATCATTGGAACTGTGCCGGCGTTTTGAGTTGTAAAACATCTCAATGTAGTCAAATACATCTCGTCGAGCTTCGGCTCGGTTTGAATATATTTTCCGCTTAATACGCTCTCTTTTAAGTAGCTGGAAAAAACTCTCAGCAACAGCATTGTCATGACAATTTCCACGGCGACTCATGCTGCCTTCCAGATTGTTGCTCCTTAGGAAGGAGCTCCAGTCATGGCTTGTATATTGGCTTCCTTGATCGGAGTGCACCACTACTTTCTGTTTAGGCTTTCGTCGCCATATGGCCATGAGTAGCGCATCAAGAACTAACTCTTTTGTCATTCGTTGCTGCATTGACCATCCAATGACCCGTCGCGAGAACAAGTCAACAACCACCGCTAAGTAGAGCCAGCCTTCATGGGTTTTAATGTAGGTGACATCGGTTACCCAGGCCTGGTTAGGCTGCTCAGTATTAAACACCCGGTTTAATCTATTAGGCGTAACGATATGAGAGACACCACCACGGTGGCGAGGCTTACGATAACCAACCTGAGCCTTAAGCTGGCTTAGTTTCATCAACCGGTGAACTCGATTGATACCAATCCGCTCTCCATATTCGCACAAATCGCTGTGGATTTTTCGATAACCGTAGACGCCACCAGATTCTAACCAGAATTGCTTAATAAGGCCTGTCTGGCGAATATCGCGCTTTTGTCGACGCGAGCAAGGCTCTTTGCGCCACGCATAATAACCGCTTGGATGGACGTCCAGTAAGCGGCATAACTTACGTATCGGCCAACAGTCCTTGTGATGCTTAATAAAGGCGTACCTTAGTCGGACTGCTTCGCGAAGTACGCCGCGGCTTTTTTTAATATGTCACGCTCTTCAGTGACACGCTGTAATTCTTTTCTTAAGCGCTTTAGCTCAGCCTGCTCTTCGGTTTGAGCAGCGTGTTTTTCTGCTTCTGGACCGTACTTCTTAACCCAGGCATATAAACTATGAACGGAAACATCGAGCCGTCTTGAAACGTCAGCAACAGAATAACCTTTATCGGTAATTTGCCGGACAGCTTCGATTTTAAATTCTTCAGGGTATCGGTTGTTACTCATAAGCACCTCTTTTATGCCATTATCTATGGCTATGAGGTGTCTAGCAAATCAGTGGCGATTCAGTCATTTAAAATCATATTGCATTTCGCATGATAGTCCCTTATCTGCATAGATTTCATTATTATTAGCTTCTTGTACGTTATTGCCTACATTACCAGACGGATATTGAAAATGGCACTATCAAATTTGTTAGTCATTCACTAAATTAGCATTTCAATTAAGCAGCCTCCCTGCCCACTCACCTCCTCTGTGATGTCCATGCTTAGTACATTAGCCTCAAACTGCGACAGTTTGGGTCGCACCTAAAATCAACCGTTTTGTAGCGCGACGTAATATGACGCACGCACCCATACACTATAAGCATAGCTATTAAGAAATCATAAAAGGAAAGACTTATGTTCTGGAGCTGGTTTGGTATCACTATGCTGCTGGCTTTTATCTTTAGTAGTAGCACTTTGGCGTATTTAGCCGGCGGTGTTTTAATTACCGCTAATATCTTGCCCTCATACAAAAGCTACGTTAGCAAGCAGGGTATAAACAAAAACTATACAGGAATAAAAATGGAGTACCGCGGCTTAGTCATTGTCAGCATTGTTACAACCAGTTTCGGCTTATGGTGGCTGCTTTCTAAATAACCTGTCCACTTGCGACACGTTATGTCGCACGTAAACTTTATTATTGTCCTGTGTTAAGCAATCAAGGACGCTATGCAAACCATAATGCCAAACTCCCCAACGTTTTCAGAAACTATTACCGTCGGTTCATTCGATTACAAGTTGTATTACAACGGGCGTGACTTTGAGCTCGCGTAAATTAATAGACTCATTGCCAAGCGCTTGCATCGGTATCTTAACCATCTGTACGATATTGAATTCACGCCCAAGGGCGCTATTTTTTATTACGATAAAAAACCGAAGCACCAGCGCAATAATTTACCGTTACCGAAATAAATAAGGACATACATGTACGACATTATTGGAGACATTCACGGACAGGCTGACAAGCTTGAAGCATTGCTCAGCAATATGGGTTATGAGGAAGTGAACGGTGTGTACCAACACTCAGAGCGCACATTAATTTCGGTGGGCGACTTAGTCGACCGAGGACCACAGCAGCGTCGCTCTGTCGATATTATCCGCCGCATGGTTGAAAGCGGTAACGCCCTTTGCATTATGGGCAACCACGAATTTAATGCGGTGGCCTGGGCTACTGAGGACCACAAAGGCAGCTACCTGCGCGAGCACTCTCAGAAAAACTTCGAGCAGCACGAGGCCTTTTTAAAAGAAGCTGAACAAGACCCTACCTGGTACGCTAACACCATCGCTTGGTTTAAAACCTTGCCCATGTATTTAGACTTACCCAATTTACGTGTGGTGCATGCCTGCTGGCATCGGCCGTCTCTAGAGGTATTAGCGAATTATGCGACCAACGGTGTATTGCACGAAAACGCTTGGGTGCTCGCTAACACCAAGCATCATGAACTGTTCAATGCCATCGAGATGCTATGCAAAGGTTGGGAAGTCACACTACCGGAAGGCTACTCGTTTTTAGATAAAAGCGGGCACCCGCGCACTGAAATTCGTACTCGCTGGTGGCGCGAGGCACATCCGCATTATCGCGAACTGGCCATTGGTGTAGACGACATTAACAACCTGCCCGACGCTGAAATTCCCGGGGCTGCCATGCCCGGTTACGACAACAAAAAGCCGCTGTTTATTGGTCACTACTGGATGCAGGGCAAACCCTGCGTACAAACCGACCACATTGCCTGTGTTGACTGGTCGGCAGGCAAAGACGGCCCTATGGTCGGCTACCGGCTAAACGGACAGCCGCTAAGTAATGCTCAGTTTTTTACGTCAGAAAGCGTTGAAGCAATGTATTTCTGACGCATTACCGGTTATAAGCCGCCAGCGTCTCTTTAAGCTCTTCTACTATGCTGTCGCGAAAGCTTTCGGGCGCAAGCACTTCAATTTGTGCACCCATAGACTTCACCCACCAGTGCAGTTGCCATGAGTCGATAACGGTTGCCGTCAGTATATTAGTTTCGCCGTCGGCCGTTATTTGCTGGTCGTCACTAAGCGGTGTTTCGGTTAAGTGCATGGCTAAGTTGTCGTTAATGCGTGCTTTTAATGTAAAAGTGTTGCCGTCAGAGAATTGTAAAGCGCCCTTTTCTAAGTACCCTTTTAAGGTAAAGCCTTCTGGAATTTTAGTCTGCTTGTCGTCACGCGGCGTTGCGTCATGCATTCTATGTAGGGCGAATAAAAGCGGGTCGTCATAAGGGTCAACACAGGCCACTAAATAGGTACTGACGCCTCGCTGAACAATAGCCAGCGGATGCAAGGTATAAGTTTTAGTTGCGTCGGGTTGTGACCCTGGCTGATAAACCACGTCAACGCATTGGTTGTGCAGCAAAGCCAACTGTACGTTATTAAGCACGCTGTCGTTAATAGAAGGGGAAAGCTGCTGCAAGGTTGCTGGTACATAGGCTACTTTGCTTTTCCAGGAGCCTAAAGAAGCACCCTGATGCAATTTCGCTAACTTGTCCTTAGCCTGATTCAGCCGTGGTGCAATGGATTTTAACACGGTGTTAGGCACTAACGGGCTTAGCACCTTTTCAACCATAGTTAAGGACAGCGCCTCGGCGGCAGAAATGGCCGGCATGTCAGCACCGGCACCTTCCATCCAATGCCAACCGTAGGGTTTGCCTTTGTCGTTACATTCCAACGCAAATGACTGCGACAGCTGGTCTAAGTCGCGTTCGACCTGGCGTTTAGACACGTCAAAGCCTTCGTCATTGAGCTGTTGGCAAATGTCTCTTGCCGTCATGCCCGGTGGCCGTGTCGGCAAGAATTTCAGTAATTCCCACTGTCTCAGTAACGTTTGTCGTGAGCCTTGTGATGACATCGCAAGCTCCTTTTGCAATTAACAATAGGTTTTAGCCTACCAGAAAGTACTAAAGGTAACATTCACAAAACCACGCCTACGCAATTATTCAGATCCCTTACTCTTCACAGGGTGCGGTTGCTACTAAATCACCAATAATCAAAATAAATTTCTACTGGTAGCCCTTCAATCGCTGTACTTAAAGCGGAGTCTGGTTCCAAAGTTACTTTTAGCACTGCTGTTTTATTATCAAATGGACCAACAAGAACCGGCGGTAATTTTTGTGTTAATTGAGGTGGTTCGGTGACTTTAGCTCTAATTTCATCACCGTTGGGTAATTCTACCGTTGCTTTATTACCAACTTTTGTATATTCAAAATACTTAGCCTCTAAATACGCAAAGATAACTGGCTCCTTGTTTCCTGAAACTAAAGCAACCGTTTGGTTATCTTGTACATACTCTCCAGGCTTTACTAAAACATCTATTACTTTCCCCTCCTTCAAACTGTGAATATTTAGTTTTTCCTGCCGTGCTTTTAAACTTGCTAACTGCCGCTCAAGTTCTTGACGACGTTGAGTGACTGTACCAGCTACAGATGACTCTTTTAACTCTTGCTGAACCTGTAAGCGATTTGCTTTCGCACTCTCGTAAGTTATTTTGCTTTCTGTTACAGACCTTAAAATAACCGCCATTTCATGGGTTGGTATAACACCTGAGCGTTTAAAGTCCTGATAGATAGCCAGAAACTCTTCCTGGTCAGACACTCCCTGCTCCGCAACATTAATTTGTTTTTCTAGCTGTTGCAGTATTCGCTCGTTATAACTCTCCCCACCTGAAGATAAAGTTGCCAGTACTTCTTCAATTTTTCTTATTTCGACAGTCAACTCTTCAGACGCCAGTTGAACTAGTGACGTATTTTTTGCAACCGTCTCCCCTCTTCCAACATTAACCGCCTTTACATGAGCAGCATAAGGCGCTTTCAGCTGTATCGGATCAGTTGTTATTACGCCCTCTGACAGAATAAAAATATGCGGCTTAGCTATAAGCCAAGCGATAACAAGTAGCGGAATGACAAACAAAGCAAGCAACAAATACCAACGCCAGCGGTATCCAACTCTTTTCGCTGGCGCGTAGCCAAGCTTCACCCCTTTATCAACGTCTGGATTATTTTTCTTATCGGAAACACCAAAATTTATTTTCATTAAAATTTACCACCACGTTTGAATACCCACCAAGGTGCCATTGCACTCTCCTGGTGTGAGCGCCTAACCAGCTCATTCACAAGTGCAAAAATTGCGATTCCTCGCATAAAGAAGGAATAGAAAGGGAAAATAATGAGCAACGGAAATAACTGTAAGTCTTCTCTAACTCGCTCTGATAACGCAACCAATGTAAAAATATAAAAAAACATCAGAACTAATACATAAATAATGTAAACGGCCACAAAAATACTAAAAGCTACGGTTATCGGTAATGTTAAAAACAAATAGGCTGTATAACCAATTACAACAAATGGAATGACAACATTCTGAATCCAGCCGTAGAGCAACGTAAATAAATAATGCTTTAAACCAACAAGCTTGGTAGAAAAAGAGGACCAGTGTTTTCTAAAGAAAATAAAGAACAAGTCACCATCCCAACGAAGCCGCTGCTTTATTAAATCTTTCCAAGACGTTGGTACATCTGTTTTTGCAATAGCCAAAGGTTCAAACGGTATGCGCCATTCTGGGTGACGTTTCTGATACTGTTTTAATCTTATTGTTAAGTCTAAGTCTTCAGCGCTGTGTGTCGTCCAACCACCGACCCGCTTTAAAACCGAGCGCCGAAATGCACCGAACGCCCCGGAAATATTGGTTTGTAAGTTCCATTCTGCCAACCCAGTCTTGCTTGCCTGCATTGACAACAAATATTCGATACTTTGAAATTTAGCAACCAACGAGCCCCCTGCATTTCTGACTCTAATAGCGCCGCTGGTTGCAGGTACATTAGGGTCTTCAAAATGTGGCGCTATACGTGCAATCATGTCGTTATCAAAAGAGGTATCACCGTCTAGTGCCATGACAATCTCGCCTGAGGCAATATCAAGACCCGCATTACAACTTGATACCCGACCACCACGCTGCCATTTTGGTAAAACCAGAATATTTCTATTCTCTTTTAACTTTTCTCGAGAGGCAGCTATTGCAGCTTGGTACGTTTCCTTATTTTTAGCTGCCCCATCGACAACCAAAATTATTTCTATATCGCCAGGATAAGTTTGCTCAGCTAATGACCGAGCTGTTAAAGCAACTGACTCGCCCTCCGAATAGCAGGTGACAATGCAAGAAACTTTAGGTTTGTAAAAGCTGAGTTCATTGTGCTTAGTCATTTGCTGATAGTGGTATTTTAATATACCTGTCACTATCAATATTACGAGCGGAGCTTCATAAAGAATAAACACTGGAATTAACCCAAATGCCCCAAGAAAGTCTGTCGATGCCTGATGAAAGGTGTCTATCAGCAAATAAAGTATGCTATTGACTTCACTCATAACAGCTTAGGTTCAGTAGAATTTAAAGTATCAGTTAACCAGGCTCCTGCATTACTCCCAACACTCCCTGGTAACTCAACAACTTTAACTTCTAGCTCCAAGAATTGGTCGTGTTGTTGATTTTTAACGCTTTCAAGTTTCTCCATAACAACACCAAGCTGAGTTGACTTTGTCATAGGTAAAAGCATTAACAGGTTGCCATCAGCATCGTTACAACACGCATCCGTCATTCGAACAACGCTTTGGAGTCGCTCTTTTATTGCATCTAACCTCAGCATACCTTCCACTTCACCTTTTTCGCTGAGAAACTCTGATAAATTACTGGCCGCTAAAGAAATAATGCAATGGTTAACGCTATGCCGCTGGGCCAGTCTGTCTAACCATCCGACTAACCAATAAAATTGCGATATTGGCATGTTCTCGCCAACTTCAGGCGTAAAGTTAATATGTTCAATACCTTGGCGTGCAATGGTCTGTCCAAACGAGCTTAGGCAGTAACTATGAATATTTTTTATATGAAGTTTGTCTACTGGATTGGATACATGACAATGCAAACACTGCGCGACAACGGAAGACTCACTGAATAAATTGTCACAGGAGCGGCACTTTTGTGTTTCTATGGGGCGATCATAGTCAACCCCCAAATGACGCAGTCGCGCCATACAGTTCGGACAGCTAATTGCAGAGCTTGTTTTAAATGTTTCCTCGCCGCCAACATGCCCGCAACTAAAACAGTGCAAGCTACTTTGGTTGTGAGTATCGATGCTTTCACATTTGGGGCAAACATCAATATAGTTTAAGTGACCAGAGTGGCAACTTGCGCAGTAACGAACGCGATTTTTTAAGCTGTCTTTAGCTATCCAGTCGTTATTTTGAAGACTGGACAAAAATCGCCCGGTTTCCTCGGGTTCTAAGCCAAAAGCGCTAAGCAAAGGGTAGCTAAAGATATAACTTTTAGATGGCTCAATTTTCGGCTGTATCGTTGAGAGTGTTCAATATTCTGTGT
>NZ_DGMK01000011.1:0-79467 GCF_002388365.1 Idiomarina sp. UBA4520
ACACAGAATTCTGAACACTACCGATCCCAATGCCGATTACTCGACGGCCCCTGATGGTATTCGTGAACTGTGTTCTAATAATTTGAACATTCTTTTAGAGCCATACTAGGCAGTGACAATGTCATTTCTTTGCCTTCTACCTGCGCAATATTACGCTTTAACAACCAAATCGCTTAGTCATCGCTTTGCCTCGAGTTTTTTGAAACGTGGGTAGGTTGAATCTTTGTTTTAATGTCTTCTCTTAGCTCCGCTAACGATAGCTCTATAACAGCTTCCCAGTTTCCAATGACCCCAGTCTGGTATCTTTTTTGAACTTCACTATCAAACTTCAGTCCTTCTGAAAAAATACCTGTAGGGGCACTTACAATAATGGACGTTTGGAAGTTTAATCCAATAGACCAAAACCCAGGACTGACCCAACCCCAGAACTTTTCGATATCAATATCAACAGGAATCGCTTGTTCGTACCCCTCGTCTTCAACGGACAATACGCGGTAATTACTCGCTCTAAAGCCTTCTGACAAACGGTTCTTCACTACCCCCTTCACCGTCTTACCCTCTGGCAACAATATATCGCCCCATGCCATGCCATGAGCATCCCGCTTTCTTGCTATTGCTCTAGACGTAATCTCAGCATCATGTATTTCGCTATTTTTAAGCGAAGGTATATCCGCTTGCCTTGGCTCTATTTGAAAGTCTCTGTTGTCGCTCACCCTTACAAACTTTATCGCCTTGCCTTCAACAGGGTTGACCGACGCGTTGTTCTTAATATCTAAAATATCTCTACTTGCAGCGCATCCTGTTGCTGCCATTATTAACAAAACAACAAGCATAACTTTTATGGTGCTTTGCATGATCTAATTCCTTATCTAATTCACTATGCATTGTGCCTTCACTAGGCCCTAGCCGGCCTAGAAGAACCAAATTTATATACTCTTAGCGTCATAATAAATCTTTGACACTGCTTGCTTAATTCGGAAGTACCGCGATCAATCGACTTGTGTAACTGGCTCCAATCACCTATTAAATATTCTTAGCAATCAAGTCCGCTTTCAAAAGCCCGCCTTTGGTAAACAGTTTGGCTGAGAATTTAGGGTTTCTGCGCGACTTATAAGCTTCCAGTATTTTCTTCAGGCCAGCGGCTTCCAACAGTGAAATGTTCACTTCGGTATCCATTTCAGCCGACTCAACAAAGTCATTAGAAAAACTTGGCGCGACAATGAGTACTTGTGCGACTCGCTTACCGGCACCTTCACAGCGTGTGACATAAGCTTTCACTTGGCGGGAGGTCGTTGAGTACTTCGCAAAGTCCCCTTTCTTCGAGGTTTTCGCTTCACCGATAATAATATCGTCTTCACTCAACGACAGCAGGATGTCAGCTTTGTCTTTGGCGGTATTGATGTCGCGTCGTAAGTCTTCGTCAACTGTTAAGCTAAGCTCTTCGAATATGGCTTTGGTGACCTCTTCAAACTTAATGCCGATGTCAGCTTCGGCTATCTCAATATTCTTCTGCTTCAGTGCTGCTAAATCGCGCCTTGCCAGGGCTTCGTAATTCTCTACAAGCTTATCTGTAGCATCGGCAAAGCTTTCAAGAATCACCTGCCGTGGGTCGCCTCTGCGCGTTATACCCATATCAGACTTCAGACTCTTTACCTGCTCGTTCGACAGCATAAACAGAATGTCGTACGGCGTTATCGCAAGAGCACGAAGCTTCTCAACGTCTATGTCCTGATTCGGCTCAAGTTCGAACTCGTCCTTTAACATTTTCGGCAATTGCGGGAGGTGCTGGCTTAGCGTTGAAAACAGCGACTTGTACCCTGTTGCCGATAAAATATTAAATTCATGCTCTGTAGAGGAGTTCAGCGCGCCAATAATTAGGTTGCACCTCTCTTCCAGCGTTGTGCCAAGCTTATCGAGCGCGAGCTGTAAGTCATCAATAAGTGTTTTCAAACGCTCTTTTTTCTCAGTCACGCCCGACTGTTCGCCGTGCATGTCATCACTAAGAATTTGACTGACCGATAAGCCCATTTTGAAAACGGTATCAATTTTATCGTCACGACTGACACCGCGAATACGCTTGTCATGGCTTTTCAGAATATTGGAGAGCTCGGCGTCAGAGAATGTCCGCAAAATTCGTAGCAGATGCTTGTCTGCAAGCTCTTTAGATTGAATTCGGTGCAACAGCGCAACTATTTCATCGGGCACATAGACGGTCTGATGCTTCTTAGATACGAAAACAATGCCTATTTCACGGAGCTGATTCAGACAGTCAGAAACGCCAGTTTTAGGGATGGGATCGATTAAATGCTCAATGGCAACACGGTTGTCGGCAGTAACATCCAGTTTATGCGCGAGCACATTCAGTATTCCGCGTTCTTCATCGGTAATTTTACCTTCGCGGTTCGAGCGCTCGTCATTATGCAGTGCTTCGTGCAAACAGGCGTAGTAAATGCCCAGGCGTTTCGGTTCGTCATAAACCTCTGTTTGTTCAGCTTCATCGAAAAGCGCTTTCAAGCTCTTCGCCTGAGCGTCAATTTGTTTCCACTCCTTTTCGTACAGCTGCTCTATCCAGGAAACACGCGCCACACAATTGCCGTCACGACTAAGAATATTCACCAAAAGCGCGGCCTGAGCCCCACTTAACGCAAGCTGCGACTTTACTTCTTTTTGAAAAAGCGGCTGAGCAAGCCTGAATAGTTGGGTAACTTCGCCACTGGGCGCATTTTTGATTTCACCGTCAATGTTCTTGAACTGCTTTGCCACTTGCTTGTTGTGCGAACTGGCTTCCGTGCATATGCGATCAAGAAAGTTAATGAATTTAGACTTCTCAATTTGGTTAACAGTAGACAGAACATTGGAGAGTTTCATTACGTACCGTTCCTTGGTTAGGCTAATTATTCACCAATTAAGTTACTCCTTTATAACGATATTGCAACCCAAGGTTATATTAAGAAACTATAAGATCAATAAAACCAACCAGTCCGAAACGACACGCCGACAACAACGAATAGAATGGAAATAGCCGTAACTGACACAATGTGCCAGGCCATGAGGTTTAGGTTCGCAGGTGAAAGGTTCGGAATGACTCGAAACCTTGCGCTAATAGCAAAACCAGCTGTTAGTGCCAGCAAACCCAGCTTTGCCATTATAGGGTAAGCAACGGGGTTACTGGTATTGAACCACTGACTGACATCTGGCAGTAGCCGGTACGCCAGCATTACCCCGGTAATGATCTGAACAATGAGTGCGGGCATGCCTATTTTTTCGTACGCGGACTCAAAGTTTAAAAGTAGCTGAGGAGAGCGCTCTCTCAAGACCCTGGGTAATATAGCGAAAGCCAAAACAATGTGTCCGCCTGTCCAGATGGTTGCCGCAAGAATGTGGAGTAGTAAAAGTGAGCCATACATTGGAAGCCGCCTTTCAGCCTAGGTATTCGTATAAATTATTCTGAGAACCGTACCATTCTATTGTCTCTTTGAGTCTAAAACCAATAGTTTCCAGCAGCTTATTTGATCTAACGTTGTCGGGAAGGGTGACAGCAACAACTTTGTCGAGTGAACAGGTTTTCATAACGGTTTTTAAGGTATTTTCCGCAGCCTTTCTCGCATAACCTTTGCCGCTGTATTCAGGCAAAAATGCGTAGCCTAAATCCGGGCTTTCCAATTCGTCTCGTTTCAATAAGCCACACATGCCAATTGGTGTGTGCGTTTCTTTTAGGCAAACCAAGTTTAGACCGAAGCCGTGCTTCTTATAGCTAACCATAGGGCCAGTTTTAAGATAGTTAGTTGCATCTTCTTGCGTACGAATGTTTTTATCGCTGATGTACCGTATAAACAAGTCATCGTTGAGTAAGCGGACAATAAAAGGAGCATCGCTTAACTCAAACTGCCGGACAACTAAACGTTCAGTTTCACAGACTACTTTCATGGAAGCCCTTTTATAGCAATGGTTATTGGTAACCCGAAAGCATTTCCCAGTTATTCTCATCAATACTGTGATTACACCACTTATCGATTGTGGACTGAACCAGAGCCCCCTTCGTACTCGCCTTAACCTGAACAGGAAATGACTTTAATGACTCGGAATGCACGGCTGTAACATCAAACCCAGGCACATTCCCAGAGTACGGAGAAACATAGTAACCTAACGTACCCAGTACTGCCGACACCAGATGTTCGCCGACCTGCCCTGTTAATTTATTTGATGTGCCTGATGCCATAATATTGTTTTTCTTGTTCTTAATGCCCGAGCACAGCACCGCAGGCGCGTGCTGATGCGTCTTGTTATATTTCATTCAGCTGATACTCGAAAGATTGAGCTATAATTACTTCCTCAAAGTTTTCGGGATTAGGCATCAGAAAGCGCGCAGCAAAATCAGCAGCCATACCAAAAGGTTTCTCAGTTACTTCTCTGACAAACTCCACTGAATTACTCTCTTGCTCGGTCAAATAATCGAACGCCCTTCGGTTGCACTCCTTTACCCAATCTGTTTTGCTGGCAACTTCTTTCGAACGCGGACGACACTTTAAAGCAACTTCAGATGCTTTATGCTCCACGATAAAATCAATTGCTTCAGAGCTACTGTGAACCACACTGTCAGCATCGGTCTCAGAGTTAACCGAAGAGCAACCAGTAAGTAACACAGCAGTGAATAACATTCCGTACTTCATCCAAGCTCCTTAAGAAATATAACAATTATATATGTTGCAGACGCATTTTGTAACGCCCAAAAACAGCACTCCTAACCGCCTTAAATGACTGATAAAAAGTACTATTTTTACTCTTAGGTCAAACTTACCCGAGAAAGCAGTTCGAGCATGCTCACTTTCCTTCAACCTAATGCGCAATATCATACTTTAATTTTTTGTTATATAGCTGAAGATAAAAGAGTTAGTTCCATAAAGCAATGCTAAACCGTGCAACATCACCGAAGAGTGTGCACAGGCAACTGAATCAACCAGCCAGTCATAAGCGGCGGAACCGTACCAAATAACCCAAATCTAACGTACAATACACAGCCTAAACACCAAACCGCACACGGTCACATGACTTTTTCTGATCTCAAACTATCGCCAGAAACCCTTACTGCCCTTTCACGCCAGGGGTATAGCGAACCTACCCCCATTCAGGCAGAAGCTATTCCGTTGGTGCTTGCAGGGAAAGATGTCATGGCCGCGGCGCAAACGGGTACGGGAAAGACAACGGCCTTTACGGCGCCTATTTTAGAGCTTCTGAAAGGTAACGAGCGCGCCAAGGCAAACACAGCGCGAGCGCTTATTTTAACGCCCACTCGCGAATTAGCGGCTCAGTTGGGTGAAAACGTTGCGAACTTAAGTGCGGGTCTGCCATTGAATTACGCGGTGGCGTTTGGTGGTGTGAAAATTAATCCGCAAATGATGAAGCTTCGCAAAGGCGTGGATATTCTGGTGGCGACACCAGGCCGCCTGCTGGACTTGTACAAACAGAACGCGGTTCGCTTTCCTAAGTTAGAGGTGCTGGTGCTGGATGAAGCCGACCGCATGCTCGACATGGGTTTTATTCACGACATTAAGAACATTATTAAGTTACTGCCGGCTAAGCGCCAAACGCTTCTGTTCTCGGCAACCTTCTCTAACGACATTCGTGCGCTGGCTAAAGGCTTGCTGAAAAGCCCGGTCGAAATTTCGGTGGCACCACCCAACGCCACTGCCGAACCTATTGAGCAAACAGTGTATGAAGTACAAAAAAGCCAAAAGCTGGGGCTGCTATTAAAACTACTGAAAAGTCTGGAGCAACCCAAAGTGCTTGTGTTTTCGCGCACCAAGCAAGGCGCTAACCGGTTAGTTAAACAGCTGGATAAAGCCGGCTTCTCGGCAACAGCTATTCACAGCGCTAAAAGCCAGGGTGCCCGCATTAAAGCATTGGCTGACTTTAAAAGTGGCAAGGTGCAGGTACTTGTCGCCACCGACATCGCCTCGCGCGGCATTGATATTGAAAAGCTGCCGTACGTGATTAATTACGACCTCCCACACGTCGCAGAAGACTACGTGCACCGTATTGGTCGCACCGGCAGAGCCGGCCAAACGGGTCATGCTATTTCTTTGGTTACAGACGAGGACGCGCCCTTTCTGCAGGCCATTGAAAAACTCATTGGCCAGCCAATTGAACAGCGCACCTTGGAAGACTCTGCTAAAGTTAAATCATAAACGGAGAGCCCGAAAATGAGTAACTTAGCCAAAGCGTTAGAAAGTGAATGCCAAATTGTCTCGGGGTGCAATGCGCTTAAGCGCGTCATTAGCCCTAAATCGCGTGACTTGGGCGGTTTTACGGTAAAGCGCATATTACCTTCGGTAGGCATGAAATCAGTCGGCCCCTGGGTGTTCTTTGATCATATGGGTCCTGCTGAGTTTGCCGCTGGTGACGGTATTAACGTGCGCCCTCATCCACACATTGGGCTGGCTACGGTTACTTATTTGTTTGAGGGTGAAATTCAGCATAAAGACTCGCTAGGCACGGATGTCGCGGTGCAACCGGGTGACATAAACTTAATGGTTGCTGGTCATGGCATTGTTCACTCAGAGAGACAACTCGAGAAAATTACAAAACACCCTCACAGCGCCCATGGTTTGCAATTATGGTTAGCACTGCCGCAAGCCCATGAACAATGTGAGCCCAGCTTTCATCATTACGATAGCGACAACCTGCCTACGGTGAAGTTTGATGGTGCGCGCGCAAAAGTACTTATTGGAGAGGCGTTTGGTGAACGTTCTCCGGTGAAAACATTTTCTGAAACCCTGTATGTTGAAGTGAATTTAAACGAGGACATAAGTTTCGAGCTTCCCAAGGTTGAAGAGCTTGCACTTTATGTCGTTGCAGGCAGCCTGAAAATAGAAAACTTTACTTTGGCAGACCACCACATGGCGATATTCAATGAAGAGCAGGGTATAAAGGTGACCGCACAGGCTAACACTCGCTTTGTGTTGGTAGGTGGGGCCTCGCTTGGTCCTCGCTTCATGGAGTGGAACTTTGTGGCAACCGATCAAGCATTGATTGATGCGGCCAAACAGCGCTGGCAACAGCAGGAGTTTCCTGACGTGCCAGGAGATGCTGAGGAGTTTACTCCACTGCCGGAGTCAAATTAAAAGTGATAATTACTAAATTTATTAGCTAAGAGCCACGCATCTCAGCAAAAGGTCAGCGGAACTTTCTTCGAATGTTTTCAACTAATAAGCCATACTCAATAACAATTTAAAATAATGAAAATCGCTTTCCTGATTTCAATTTTAGTAGTCTTAAGCACCTCTCCAGCCATAGCCGGCGAAAAATACCTGCGTGATGATGGCACAGAAATTCGATATTACTTAGATAACGCCGCTGCTGATAATCTGCTGGTGATTTTTCAGGGATCAGACTGTAACAGCGTTCGTCACATGACGTCAGTTACGACTATTTGGCAAACTCTAGCTCCTAATTCCGCTCTGTTGACGATTGAGAAGTATGGCATTGATGATAGCCTACCCTATGCCTCTGGAGAGCGAGATGACTGCCCTACCAAATACCTTCAACACGACACAATGACGCAGCGAATTAATGACGGGGTTCAACTCATCGACGCTTTTAAGAACTCCTATGACAAAGTCATAGTCGCGGGAGGCAGCGAAGGCGGCTCCATTGCGCTGGCGGTAGCCAAACGAGTTTCGGGCTTGCACTCCGTACTAGCGTTAAACTCGGGTTCCTCCAGCTTTCAGCATGATATCGAGTTCAGCATTAAACAGACTGTACCAGAAGACCAACGTAATGAAGCTTTAAACGGATTTCGACAATTTGTGGCGCGAATTAAACAAAGTCAGGAGCCTTTTCCAGCCAACGTCAGCGGACACGGTTACGCATACTGGAAAGATGCCTTAGAGCGAGACTTACTCAAGCCTCTAACAAGCATTGATGCACCTGTAGTAGTTATACAGTCACAGGAAGATAAAAGTGTCGACCCTGAGCAAACGCGGCGGGAAATAAACAGAATTATTTCCGATGGCGCTAAACATATAACACTAAAGATGCTGCCGGGACTTGATCACGGTTTTCAAGATTCAAATGGTCAATCCCAACTAAAAAATGTTGTTGAGGGTGTATCTAATATCATCAATACTAAATGATAGAGAAACCTAAAAAGACAGGTACGTCATGCCAGATAATTTAAAACTCTACGAAGCCATTATGCTACTCGCATTGTGCGAGGAAAAGGGCACCATGAACGGCATGTACGTGGAGTATGCCACCGCCGGAGCTATAGCCGCTGAACTTTTAATGCTCGGCCGAATTAAGGCTGATGAAAATAATAAAAACAAAGTTGCAGTGCTCGATGACAGCCCTACTAGCGATGCGTTGTTAGATGAAGCTTTAACGATGATCGCTGAAGCCAAACGTCCGCGTAAACTCAAGGACTGGGTGCAAAAACTCGGCGGCATTAAGAACCTGAAACATAAAGTTGCACAAGCATTAGCTGATGACGGCATTGTGTCTCATGAAAAAGAGAAAGTGTTGTGGCTGTTCGAACGCCAGGTTTACCCCGAAGTAAACCCGCAACCAGAACAGGAATTGCGTCAGGCCATGCGTGATGCGGTACTCAGTGATAGCGAAGATATTGAGCCTCGCATCGCTATTGCCGTCGCATTAGCCAATAGTGCCAAGCTACTGCCACAGGTGTTCAGTAAGCAAGAGCTGAAAGACCGCAAACAACGCATTAAGCAGCTGGAAAATGGTGAACTTGTGTCTAAAGCCGCCAAGGAAGCCGTCCAGGCCATTGAAGCGGCGGTTATGGTTGCTGTGATTATGCCTGCCATAACAGCAGCTTCAGCGCCAACTTCCGGGAACTGTTAACCGATAAAAGGAACTTACATGATACTTCTTAAGAAACTCAAACGATGGCAGGCTGGCTTAATTGCTATATTTATAAGCTTTGCCATTGCCTTCACTACTTACACAGCTCAAACCCGTGTCACCGAGACTGTACCTGACGCACAAGGTGGCATTGTCATAGTTTACTCGCTCATCATTAACGTTGTGCTCTGGTTATTTTTATCGATTGCGATTTTTCATTTTATGCGAGCACTCGCGCAAGGGCATCGGTTTAAATCCGTTATCACCGCCGCATTGATTTTTTTATTTGTCGGCTATGCAACTAACACCACTTATACCGCCATGCAATTAAATAGTGCTTTAATCGCTGCGGCTGATCCAACAACTTCTTCGCACAGGTTAACCGAGCTTGCAAAAGCCGATATAGACTATGGCTACGAACTGGACAATAGAGTGGCGGGTAATCCATCAACGCCTGTTGATACGCTGGTGTCCTTATACAACAAAGAAGGCCAGATCGGCACCGACTTAACTCTGGCAGCTAACCCCAACACGCCTAATGAGATACTAATCGCATTGTCTAAACGCACCAACGAACGCTGGGGAGATGCTATCGTCAATGCTTTAAAACGTAACCCCAAAGTCAGATCAGGCGAACTAACTTTTGACTCTTCTATGACATTGCAGGCTAATTAAGCCTGCAGTAGGTTTCCTATTTCAAATCCATATACATGCAAAATGCTATTTGAAAAAAAACAGTAAGCTTCTACTGTTAGTAGTTAGCCGAATATATTCTTCGCATTAGTGGAGGGGCTGACTATGAATAACAATTTCACCTGGAATGCAGACACACTGTTCGTCTTTAGCCTTAACGAGAACCAGCGAGTTTCTTATTGCCCGAATAATATTCAGGGCTTAATGCAAAAGGAAAAAGACGATCTACTACAGCAGCCACTTGATGCGCTTGTTGATAATGATGCCTTACCCAACAAAGTCATTAAAGAAGTCAATACGTCACTTAAGCGTGAAATGCCGTGGAGAGGCATTGTGCCTTTTGTTGTGCCAAATCGCGGAACCGTTTGGTTTGATGTGATTGTACGCGGCATATTTCGTCGCGGGAAAATTACGGGTAGCCAGTGGCTCATGCATCAGGCCGACAGTCACTACGAACAAGCAGCTAAGCGAGTCTATAAGCGTCAAGGCGGTTGGTTTAATTGGTTAACCAAGCCCTTTAATCATTGGCGTAATAAGCGCAAATGGGCTAAAGAGTTGGCTAACGCCGATGGTTCAACCGCAAAAACTCAACACCGCATATTTGGAGACGGTTCACCCATGGGAAAAGCCATGTATGAGCTTGCACTACGCGAATCATCATTGCTGGCGCTTACCACCCGCTTGGGGGAAGGTAACGACGTGTTAGCGGAAGCCGTTAATTCAACATCTGAAAACGCGTCAAAAACTGCCGACGCCACCGAACAGACGGTTGAGGATATTGAGCAAATTGCTGCTTCTATGGAAGAAATGGGACAGACCGTTGATGAAATTGCCCGCAACGCAAATGACTCTTCAAGTGCGTGCAATGATGTTAGCGACCAAACAAAAAGTGCAGCCGACTTTATCGCGGACAGTAGCAAGAAAATTACTCAGTTGGTGAATGTCGTTAACGAGAGTGCTAAGCAAACTGAACAACTCTCTCGTAATGCCGATTCAGTAAAAGAGGTCAGTGAGAAGATTGATGCTATCGCTGAGCAAACGAACCTGTTGGCATTAAATGCTGCTATTGAAAGTGCCAGAGCCGGTGAACATGGTCGTGGATTTTCCGTTGTCGCCGATGAAGTGCGCGCCCTTTCTCAGAAGACACAGCAAGCTGTCGATCAAATTGAAGAGACGGTCAACCGTATGACGCAATCAATGACCACTTGGCGTAATAAAATGTACGAACAACGAGATTTGGCTGAGGAATGCGGAGAACTAGGCCGAAAATCTGAGCAACAGGTCTACGAAGTGACGGAAGCCGTAACGGGAATCAATGATCGAATGACGCAAATTGCCGTTGCCGCTGAAGAACATACCAGTGCGGTTTCCGAAGTGAAAGACAGCATGATGTCCATTAACGACAACGTGCGCAGTGCAAATAGACTCACCCGTGATACAGAAGGTGAAGTTAAAGCGATTAAAACCCGCTTGCGCGAGTTTCGTTCGCTGGTTGAAGCCTTTGAAGAAGACTAGCTTTTCAGCTCTCCAGAGGACGATTCTATGTGCGCTCGCACGAACCACTGGAACTGCTCGAGCTCTGCTAACTGCCCGGTTAACATGTCTTCTGATACCGGGTCGAGCTCAGCCAGTGCTTCCATCGCTTCCCGGTGGTCACCGTTGACGCCGTTGTAGACTTTGTCCAGAGCTACTAAATGCTCTGTCACTAACCCTTTACCTAAAGAGTAGTCTTCCCATCTGCGGCGGTCGGCAATCGCTTTAGGCGTACCGACAGGAACGCCACCTAACGTCGCAATTCGCTCTGCAATGGTATCGGTCATTTCACGTACAGCGTCGACCTGAGGGTCTAACATTTCATGCACACCAATAAAATTTGGTCCAACAACGTTCCAGTGCACATGTTTTAGTGTCAATTGCAGGTCAAGCAATGCGACTAGGTGATCATCAAATACCCAGGAAGATCGCTTTGTGGCAGCGCAAGGAAGAAGAGTTCGCTATCACGGAGTGTCGAAGGCCAAGGATGGCCTTCGTCAAGCCCACAAGGATGTGCTCGTAGCGTCTCCGTGATAGCGAACTCTTTTTCCTTAGAAAGCAGCCACAAAAAACCCGGCGCGAAGGCCGGGTTTTGTTTAAGCGTTGGCGGGATATTACCAGCCAGTTTTCTCTGCAACAGCTTTGCCGATGTCGGCCAGGCTTCGTACAGTTTTAACGCCTGCTGCTTCAAGTGCAGCGAATTTCTCGTCAGCAGTACCTTTACCGCCGGCAATGATGGCACCAGCGTGGCCCATACGTTTGCCCGGAGGCGCAGTAACACCAGCAATGTAAGAAACAACTGGCTTAGTTACATTGTTTTTAATGTACTCTGCCGCTTCTTCTTCTGCTGTACCACCGATTTCACCGATCATTACGATAGCTTCGGTTTCTGGATCTTTTTCGAACAGTTCCAGAATATCGATGAAGTTAGAGCCCGGGATAGGGTCACCACCGATACCAACACAGCTAGACTGACCAAAGCCTGCATCAGTAGTCTGCTTAACCGCTTCGTACGTCAATGTACCTGAACGTGACACGATACCCACTTTACCTTTCTTGTGGATGTGGCCAGGCATGATACCGATTTTGCACTCGTCCGGAGTGATAACACCCGGGCAGTTTGGACCGATCATGCGCACGCCTTTGTGCGTCAGGTATTCTTTAACGTAAAGCATATCCAGCGTAGGGATACCTTCAGTAATACAAACAATCAGTTCGATACCAGCGTCTGCTGCTTCGATGATTGAATCTTTACAGAAAGGAGCCGGTACGTAGATAACTGATGCAGTTGCGCCAGTTGCTTCTACCGCTTCTTTTACGGTGTTGAATACAGGCAGGCCTAAGTGCTCTTGACCACCTTTACCAGGTGTTACACCGCCAACCATTTGCGTACCATAAGCAATTGCTTGCTCAGAGTGGAAAGTACCCTGACCGCCAGTGAAACCCTGACAGATTACTTTGGTGTTTTTATCGATCAAAATGCTCATTATTGACCTCCTGCCGCAGCAACCACTTTATCGGCAGCATCAGACAAGCTTTCTGCAGCGATAATGTTCAGGCCACTTTCGTTCAATTTCTGTGTACCCAGTTCAGCGTTGTTACCTTCAAGGCGAACAACCACTGGTACTTTAACGCCGACTTCTTCAACCGCGCCAATGATACCTTCTGCGATCATGTCGCAACGAACGATACCACCGAAGATGTTAACCAATACGGCTTTAACAGAGCTGTCAGACAAGATGATTTTGAACGCTTCAGAAACACGCTCTTTTGTCGCGCCGCCACCAACATCAAGGAAGTTAGCTGGCTCGCCGCCGCTCAGTTTAACGATGTCCATAGTACCCATCGCCAAGCCTGCGCCGTTAACCATACAACCGATGTTGCCGTCTAACGCTACGTAGTTCAGTTCCCACTTAGCTGCTTCAGCTTCACGAGCGTCGTCTTGTGACGGATCGTGCATTTCCTGAATTTTAGGCTGACGATACAGAGCGTTGCCGTCGATGCCGACTTTCGCATCCAGACAGTGTACGTTGCCTTCGTCAGTGATAACTAATGGGTTAATTTCTAACAGTGCTAAGTCGTACTGTTCGAACATTTTCGCCAAGCCTAAGAAAACCTTAGTGAATTGCTTTACCTGATCTGGAGTCAGACCCAGTTTAAAGCCTAATTCACGACCCTGATATGGCTGCGCACCAACTGTTGGATCAATTTCAGCTTTCAAGATTTTTTCAGGTGTTTCTTCTGCGACGGTTTCAATCTCTACGCCACCTTCGGTTGACGCCATGAACACGATTTTGCGTGAAGCACGGTCAACAACAGCACCTAAATAAAGTTCGTCGGCAATGTCAGTGCAGCTTTCAACTAAAATCTTAGCAACCGGCTGACCTTTCTCGTCGGTTTGGAAAGTAACTAAGTTTTTACCTAACCACTGCTCTGCGAATGCACGAACGTCTTCTAAACTTTTCACTAATTTCACGCCACCCGCTTTACCGCGGCCACCAGCGTGAACCTGACATTTGACAACCCAAATGTCACCACCAATACGTTTTGCCGCTTCTACCGCTTCATCAGCAGTGTCGCAGGCATAACCTTCAGATACTGGCAAACCAAACTCTTTAAAGAGTTGCTTACCCTGATACTCATGCAAATTCATGATGCTCTTCCGATTCGTTGAAACAACTAAAGCAGCGATAGGCTGCTTACCCGAATACCGCGCCGAATTTTAACGTGATCGGCGCATAATTAACAGCCGCAAGCTAAATTAGCGTTGCGGCTGGTTCTCAGCGTCTTTAGATATCCAGGATAAGACGTTGAGGATCTTCTAACAGCTCTTTCACGGTGACCAGGAAGCCAACCGATTCTTTACCATCGATAATACGGTGGTCATAAGAAAGAGCTAAGTACATCATTGGCAAGATTTCAATCTTACCGTCGACAACCATTGGGCGCTCCTGGATTTTATGCATACCCAGAATGGCGCTTTGAGGTGGATTTAGAATTGGTGTAGATAACAGAGAACCAAACACGCCACCATTGGTGACAGTGAAGTTACCGCCTTGCATTTCATCAAGTGTTAACTTGCCGTCACGACCTTTAATAGCCAGCTCGCGAATGCCTTTTTCCATGTCAGCAATTGACATTTTGTCGGTGTCGCGCAGTACCGGTGTTACCAGACCACGTGGTGTCGATACGGCAATGCTGACGTCAAAGTAGTTGTGGTAAACAATATCGTCACCGTCGATAGACGCATTCACGTCTGGGAAACGTTTCAGCGCTTCGGTTACTGCTTTAATATAAAAGCCCATGAAACCTAAACGCGTGCCATGGGTTTCTTCAAAGACGTCTTTATATTTCTTACGCAGGTCCATAATTGGCTTCATGTTGATTTCGTTGAACGTGGTCAACATAGCCGTATCATTTTTCGCTTGTAGCAAGCGCTCTGCGATACGTTTACGCAAACGTGTCATAGGTACACGTTTCTGGTCGCGGTCACCTGAAACTGCAGGCTGCGCAGATTGCTGCTTGCTGCTGTCCGAAGACTTAGACGATGAGCCTGCTTTAACGTGTTTTTCAACGTCTTCTTTGGTGACTCGTCCGCCTTTGCCCGTGCCTTTAACATCACTTGGCTTAAGTCCGTGTTCACCTAATAAACGACGTACCGCAGGACCAGCCACTTCGCTGTCACCGCCATCGTCTTTGCTTTCAGCAGCAGACTCTGACTTGCTGTCGTCTGATTTGCTTGCGCTACCGCCTGAAGAAGCACCCGCTTCCACAATACCGATAACGTCGTCGGCACCAACTGTTGCGCCTTCGTCGTGTTCAATTTTAACCAACACACCGTCAGCAGGAGCAACGACTTCCAGAACCACTTTGTCGGTTTCAATGTCGACTAAGTTCTGGTCGCGCTTAACTTCGTCGCCTTCTTTAACGTGCCAGGCTGAAATGGTTGCGTCAGACACTGACTCTGGTAATTGAGGAACGGTAACGTTCATCTTTTCGCCTGAGCCTTTTTTCTCAGAAGAGCCAGAGTCTTTTTTGTCGTCTTTCTTGTCGGCTTTTTTGTCGCTGTCGTCTGACTTTTCTTCTTTCTTAGAGTCAGAGCTTGCTGCGCCGTCACCTTCTTCGATTTTACCAATCACTTCGTCGGCAGTAACGGTAGTGCCTTCTTCAGCTGTAATTTCGCCTAAAACACCGTCAGCTTCTGCGACAACTTCAAGCACTACCTTATCGGTTTCGATGTCCACCAAATTTTGGTCGCGCGATACTTTATCGCCAGGTTTTACGTGCCATGTTGCGATGGTAGCATCTGCAACAGATTCGGGTAATTGAGGAACTTTAATATCAATCGCCATGGTTCATCTTCACCTATTTAATGGTTAGCGCTTCGTCAACGAGTTTTTGTTGCTGTTTATTGTGCTCTGATAAATAACCGACCGCAGGAGCCGCTGATGCGTCCCGACCACGATAAGTTAATTGAGCACCGGAAGGTATCGCAGCCCAGAAATGATGCTGGCTGTTATACCAGGCACCTTGGTTCTGCGGCTCTTCCTGACACCAGACAAAGTCCTTGACGTGTTGATAATCTTTCATGATATCGGCTACTTCTTCCGCAGGGAACGGATACAACTGCTCGATACGAATAATAGCCACATCGTCTTGTTCACGGTCGCGGCGTTCTTTCAGTAAGTCGTAATAAACCTTACCGGAACATAGCACCACGCGTTTCACTTTTTTCGGATCCAAAGAGTCGATTTCGCCAATCGCATTTTGGAAGCCGGTATTTTCGAGCTCGCTCATCTCTGAAATTGCCAAAGGGTGACGCAGCAATGATTTAGGCGTCATGACAATTAACGGACGGCGAACCGGACGTAATTGCTGACGACGAATCATATGGAATACTTGTGCCGGGGTAGTAGGCACACACACTGACCAGTTGTGGTCAGCTGAAAGCTGTAAGAAGCGCTCCAGACGTGCTGAAGAGTGCTCTGGCCCCTGCCCTTCGTAACCGTGCGGTAATAACAGAGTCAGTCCACATAAACGGCCCCACTTCTGTTCACCAGAACTAAGGAACTGGTCAATAACCACCTGAGCGCCGTTAGCAAAGTCACCGAATTGGGCTTCCCACATAATCAGTGATTTAGGTTCTGCCGTTGCGTAACCGTACTCAAAGGCAACTACTGCCGCTTCTGACAATACTGAGTCATAAATTTCGATTTGGCCCTGATCTTGTCTGATATTGTTCAGAGGCATGTAGACGCTAGCGTCGTCCTGGTTATGCAATACTGCATGACGGTGGAAGAACGTACCGCGGCCTGAATCCTGACCGGTTAAACGAATATGGACGTCTTGATCGACTAAAGTTGCGTAAGCCAGGCTTTCTGCAAAGCCCCAGTCCAAGGCTTTGTCACCTTTCGCCATTTTCTGGCGCTCTTGGTAGACCTTAGCAACACGCGAGTTCAGCTTATGTTCTTCCGGATACGAAGAGATTTTATCCGCCAGCTCTTTTAACTTCTTCGCTGATACTTTGTAGTCGTACTCAACGTCCCAGTCATTACCAATGTACGGTGACCAGTCAACTGAATGCTGACGCATTGGACGGTGTTCTTCGACAACCACTTCACCCTTATCCAATGCATCGCGATAATCTTGTATCCACTGCTTAGCGTCGTCTTCACTGACAGCGCCTGACTCGTTTAAGCGTTTTGTATACAGCTCGCGCGCCACTGGATGTTTCTTAACTTTTGCGTACATCAACGGCTGCGTCGCACTTGGCTCGTCCGCTTCGTTATGGCCGTGACGGCGATAACAAACTAGGTCGATAACTACGTCACGCTTAAAGGTATTACGATAATCGAGCGCTAATTGCGTAACGAAAACAACCGCTTCCGGGTCGTCTGCATTTACGTGGAAAATTGGCGCCTGCACCATTTTCGCAATATCAGTACAGTACTGAGTTGAACGCGCATCTTCTTGCTTCGACGTGGTGAAGCCGACTTGGTTGTTCACAACAATACGTACTGAACCGCCAACCTGATACGCTCGGGTCTGCGACATGTTAAACGTTTCTTGTACTACGCCCTGACCGGCAATAGCCGAGTCGCCGTGGATAGTAATTGGAAGAACTTTCTCACCAACCTTGTCACCCAAGCGATCCATGCGAGCACGTACCGAGCCCATAACAACTGGGTTTACAATTTCTAAGTGAGACGGGTTAAAGGCTAATGCTAAGTGCACATCGCCGCCCGGCGTAGCGAAGTCTGACGAAAAGCCCATGTGATACTTAACGTCACCAGAGCCCTTGCTTTCGCCGTGCTTACCCGCAAACTCGTCAAATAGGTCTTGTGGTTTCTTACCTAAGACGTTCACTAAAACGTTCAAACGTCCGCGGTGAGCCATACCAATAACCACCTCTTTTGCGCCTTGCTCGCCAGAGCGAGAAATTAACGCTTTAAGAAGTGGTACCAGGCTGTCGCCGCCTTCTAATGAAAAACGCTTAGCGCCCGGGAATTTTGAGCCTAAGTATTTTTCCAGACCGTCAGCAGAAATCAGCTCACGCAGAATTTTGGTTTGTTGCTCTTTGTCGAACTTCGCTTTACCTAAAGAGCCCTCTAAACGCTGCTGAATCCAACGTTTCTCTTCAGTAGAAACGATGTGCATGTACTCGGCACCAATAGAACCGCAGTAAATGTTTTCCAGCGCTTGGTGAATCTCTTTTAACTTCATGGTTTCGCTGCCTACGGCTAGCGAACCCACGTTGAACTCGCGATCTAAGTCGTCTTTGGAAAGCTCATGAAAGTCGAGAGAAAGGTCAGGAACCGTGTCTTGTTTCCACAATCCAAGCGGATCTAAGTTAGCGTGTTGGTGGCCACGAAAACGGTAGGCGTTAATCAGCTGTAAGACTTTAACCTGCTTTTGGTCGCTGGCTGAACTGCCGCCACCAGACTGTTTGAGTTTGTTCTTCGCCGCTTCGCGAAACTGTTCGCGAACATCGCTCATTTTGGTATCTGTTACCTGACCATCGCTTGGCAGAGCATCGAAGACCTTACGCCATTCATCGCTGACAGCGGTCGGATCATCCAGATACGCCTCAAACATTTGCTCAATGTAGGCAACGTTCCCACCGGCTAGATGCGAAGTTTCTAGCCATTCACGCATTACACCGTCTTGCATTGCGTTTCCTTCACCTAAATATGTAAACCGATTTTATAAAAAAATAGCCATCCTTTGTGGGATGGCTATCCACAACATAAACCGTTCAAATTGACGCGCCGTTGGTTTTTAAACCGCGCGATTCAACAGCATCGATTTAATGTGGCCAATAGCCTTAGTTGGGTTCAACCCTTTTGGACAAACATTGACGCAGTTCATAATGCCGTGGCAACGGAACACACTGAATGCATCGTCTAAATCATCCAAACGCTCGTCGGTTGCTGTGTCACGGCTATCGATTAAGAAACGATACGCGTGCAACAGGCCAGCAGGACCAATGAACTTGTCAGGGTTCCACCAGAACGACGGGCATGATGTTGAACAACATGCACATAAAATACATTCATACAGTCCATCAAGCTTAGCACGCTCTTCAGGAGACTGCAGACGCTCACGCGCCGGCGGCGTTTTTTCGTCGTTAATCAGGTACGGCTTAATCTTTTCATACTGCTGATAGAACTGGCTCATATCAACAATAAGGTCACGAATAACCGGTAAGCCTGGCAATGGACGAATGACAATTTTGCTGCCTTTCAATGCTGATGTTGGCGTAATGCACGCCAACCCATTTTTACCATTGATATTGAGGCCGTCAGAGCCACAAACGCCTTCACGGCATGAACGCCGGAACGCCAACGACGGATCTTGCTCTTTCAATTTGATAAGCAAGTCCAGCACCATCATGTCTTGGTTTTCTTCCACCTCTAGGGTGTAGTCCTTCATGTAAGGTGCGTCATCAACATCCGGGTTGTAACGATAAATCGAAATATTCAATGTTTTCATCGCTGTAACCCCTTAATTAGTACGTACGAGCTTTCGGAGGGAAAGCTTCGCGCAGTTTCGGTGCCATATTAACCTGACGAGTAACCATGTCTTCAGATTCTGGACGGTAAACAGAGTGAACCAACCATTTTTCGTCGTCACGGTCAGGATAGTCAGCACGGCTGTGCGCGCCACGGCTTTCAGTACGGAAGTTTGCTGCAACCGCAGTTGAGTATGCCGTTTCCATTAAGTTATCAAGTTCCATACACTCAACACGCTGAGTATTGAACTCTTTCGAGGTGTCGTCTAAACGTGCATGCTTCAAGCGCTCACGAATTTCTTTCAATTCTTTCAGACCTTCTGCCATTGCGTCGCCTTCACGGAATACCGAGAAGTTCATCTGCATGCAGTTTTGCAGGTCTTTCTTAATTTGCGCTGGATCTTCACCTTTCTGTGTGTTTTCCCAACGGTTGTAGCGAGCCATTGCCGCTTCAACATCAGATGCTGAAGATTCACGCGCTTCACTGTTAGCCGCTAAGGTTTCACCTAAGTGCATACCGGTCGCACGACCAAATACGACAAGGTCAAGCAGTGAGTTACCGCCCAAGCGGTTTGCACCGTGAACAGATACACAGGCAATTTCGCCACAAGCAAACAGACCTGGTACTGGTTTACTTTCACCTTTGTCATCAACAGTCAGAGCCTGACCGTTAACGTCGGTTGGGATACCACCCATCATGTAGTGACAGGTTGGAATAACCGGAATAGGTTCTTTAACCGGGTCAACGTGAGCAAAGGTACGAGACAAGTCACAAACGCCTGGCAAACGGCTTTCCAGCGTTTCTTTGCCTAAGTGGTCCAGTTTCAACTTAAGGTGTGTACCCCAAGGACCTTCACAACCACGGCCTTCACGAATTTCGGTCATCATTGAGCGGGCAACAACGTCACGCGACGCTAAGTCTTTTGCGTTTGGTGCATAACGCTCCATGAAACGTTCGCCGTCTTTGTTTAACAGGTAACCACCTTCACCACGGCAACCTTCAGTTACCAAGCAACCTGAACCGGCAATACCGGTTGGGTGGAACTGCCACATTTCCATGTCTTGTACAGGAACACCGGCACGTAACGCCATGCCAACACCGTCACCGGTATTGATGTGTGCGTTCGTGGTTGAAGCGTAGATACGACCAGCACCACCAGTTGCTAAGACAACCGCTTTGGCTTTCACGTAATAAACTTCGCCGGTTTCCATGTTCAGAGTTGTTACACCCGTGATAGCACCGTCTTGGTTCTTCACGAGATCAAGTGCATACCACTCAGAGAACACGGTAGTTTTGTTCTTAACGTTTTGCTGATACAGCAAATGCAGAAGCGCGTGACCAGTACGGTCAGCAGCTGCTGCGGTACGAGCGGCTTGCTCGCCACCGAACTCTTTTGACTGACCACCAAATGGACGCTGGTAAACTTTACCGTTCTCAAAACGTGAGAAAGGCAAGCCCATGTTTTCCAGTTCCAGAATAGCTTCCGGACCTGCTTTACACATGTATTCGATAGCGTCCTGGTCACCAATGTAATCCGACCCTTTTACGGTGTCGAACATGTGCCATTGCCAGTCATCTTCGTGTGCATTACCTAAAGCAACGGTAATACCACCTTGTGCAGAAACCGTGTGAGAGCGCGTTGGAAACACTTTCGACATCAACGCACAGCTCATTCCCTCTTGGGAAATTTGCAGCGCTGCTCGCATGCCGGCACCGCCAGCACCAATCACCACTGCATCAAATTCTAAAGTTTTAACGTTCACTTAAACACCCCACAGTACGAATAAGCCAGTGAGCCAAACAGCGATGAGACCAACGCTGAAAACCAGCTGAATGAAAGCACGTAAGCCAGCGGCTTTAACGTAGTCAGTCAGTACCTGCCAAATGCCAATCCAACCGTGGATAAGAACGGCTGTCAGAACCAGCATAGTGGCCACTTTCATCCAGATGTTAGCAAATAACCCACTCCAAACTTCATAGGTGACATCTGGCGTAGAAATGAAAAAGCCCGCCATGAATAATGCGTATAAACAAATAACGATAGCGCTGGCACGAAGAAGGATAAAGTCGTGCGAACCGCTGCGTCCGAAAGTAGCTGCTGCTGTTACCATAGCCAAACTCCTACTAGCACGGAAAGAAGAATAGAAAGCACAATTGAAATAACCGCGCTGGTTCTTCCCGAATCGAGCTCTTCCCAGTAGCCCATGTCCATGACTAAGTGACGCAGGCCAATAATTAAGTGAAATCCTAGCGCTGTCAAAATACCCCAGCCAATAAATTTAGCGATAAAGCTGGTCATCAGGTTTTCGATTTGAGCAAAGCCTTCTGGTCCACTAAGGGAAACAGCAAAAGCCCAAATAAGGAAAGCAAGAGACACCAGCATTACGACACCTGAGATACGGTGCAAAATAGATGCTTTGGCAGCGGCAGGAAATTTAATAGTTGATAAGTCTAAATTAACAGGTCTTTCTTTTTTCACGATAGATTGCCTTTTAATAAAGCACAAAAGAAATGTCTTTCACGTGTGTGTAACAAGATATTTGTCACAAATACGGTGAAAGAGTATATCGACCCAAGCCACATTTTACAACGACAAAACAACGATTCGATAAGTGAACTGTTTAGTCATGCGACTAAAGTCTAACTTAACTCAAAAATGAGTAATCTTTTCTTCATCTTCACTACGTATACTTTGCTAGAATTAGTTCACGTTCTGCGAATTAAATTGACATTTACGGGCATGATCGAGTTAAATTAGCCCACTTTTTCAAAGTAAACAGTGAGGAGATTTCCTTATGGCTGATCGTAAAGCCACTTTACAGATTGACGGCCAATCCATTGAACTGCCAGTACTTTCACCGGCGGCAGGTAAGGATGTAGTTGACGTCCGAACACTGGGAAAACATGGTTACTTCACTTTTGACCCAGGGTTCCTGGCTACGGGCTCTTGCGAGTCGGCTATCACCTACATCGATGGCGAAAACGGTGTGCTTTTACACCGCGGTTACCCTATCGGTGAGCTTGCAACAAAAGCAGACTATTTAGAAGTTTGCTATATGTTGTTGCACGGCGAAGCGCCAACTGAAGAACAGTACCAAGATTTCAAGAGCACTATTACTAAACATACAATGGTGCATCAGGGAATCCACAACTTCTTTAACGGATTCCGCCGCGACGCACACCCAATGGCAATGCTATGTGCTGTCACGGGTGCTTTGTCTTCGTTCTACCACGATGACTTAGACATTCATGATGAAAACCAGCGTCTGCGCAGTGCGTATCGCTTAATTGCTAAAATCCCAACGATTGCAGCAATGGCTTACAAATTCAGCATCGGCCAACCGTTCGTCTACCCACGTAACGACTTAGGCTACGCAGAAAACTTCTTAAACATGATGTTCTCTGTACCTGCTGAAGACTACGAAATTAGCCCGGCGGTTGCTCGTGCTATGGATCGTATCTTCACGTTGCACGCAGACCACGAACAAAACGCATCAACCTCTACTGTGCGTTTAGCAGGCTCTTCAGGTGCAAACCCATATGCGTGTATCGCAGCGGGTGTTGCGTCATTGTGGGGGCCGGCTCACGGTGGTGCTAACGAAGCGTGCTTGCGTATGCTGGCTGAAATTGGCTCTGTTGAGAACATTCCTAAGTACATCGAAAAAGCAAAAGACAAAAATGACCCATTCCGTCTGATGGGCTTTGGTCACCGTGTTTACAAAAACATGGATCCACGCGCAACTGTTATGCGTGAGTCTTGCCACGAAGTACTGAAAGAGCTTAACCGTGATGATCCTTTACTGGACGTTGCAATGGAGCTGGAGCGCATTGCGCTTGAAGACGACTATTTCGTTGAGAAGAAACTCTTCCCGAACGTCGACTTCTACTCAGGTATCGTACTGAAAGCTATCGGTATTCCAACGAATATGTTTACCGTTATCTTTGCACTGTCACGTACCGTTGGCTGGGTGTCTCACTGGCACGAAATGATGGGCGAAGCGAACCAGAAAATTGGTCGTCCTCGTCAGTTGTACACTGGCTACACACAGCGTGAATTTAGCCCAATCAAAAAGTAAGGCTAACTACCGTTTACAAAGGCGCTCGATGAGCGCCTTTTTTATTGCTCGAAATTCAATAATTTTCCCGAAGATACCGACAATTAGTTCGTGTACGTTGCTTTTTATTCCTTAGAAAACGTGCAACTGCCCTTCAATTTATTTATACTACGTCGCATTTCGCTGGCCACCCATAGCGACAAGGCCGATTTCATTTTCAGTGAGTGTCTGTCACTTACTGCAGATAATTACAGAGAGGCTTATGCAGCAAGTAGTTAACGTACAACAACCCATCATTAAACCTCGTCGATTCAAGGTCTATCAGCACCGACAGCTTGATAAAATAGAAGCATTGAACAAAGTGCCTGCTGATATGCGTTTTGAAATGAAAGTCGTTGCCAACGTACTGCCATTTCGGGTCAATGAATACGTGTTTAACGAGCTTATTGATTGGGAGAATGTACCCAACGATCCGCTGTTTCAGCTAACTTTCCCACAAAAAGACATGCTTGAGCCGTCTGCGTTTCAGCGCATGGCTGACTTAATGTCGGGTAAACACACAACGAATGAAGTGTTTGACCTGGCAACACAGTTACGTGAGGAAATGAACCCGCACCCGGCCGGACAAATGCAGATGAACGTGCCTCATGTGGATGGCGAGCCATTACCGGGCATGCAGCACAAATACCGTGAAACGGTTCTGTTTTTCCCTGCGCAGGGGCAATACTGCCATTCTTACTGTACTTTCTGCTTCCGTTGGGCACAGTTTGTGGGCAAGGCAACACGGTTTAACTCTAACGACGCCGATCAGCTGCATCGCTACTTGGCACAGCACAAAGAAGTGACAGACTTACTGGTAACTGGCGGCGACCCGATGGTTATGCGCACACGTAAGTTAGCGGAATACCTTGAGGGGCTGCTGAAGCCTGAGTTTGAACACATTAAAACCATTCGTATCGGTACTAAGTCTCTGACTTTCTGGCCGTATCGCTTCATTACCGACCCGGATGCGGATGAAATGTTACGCCTACTTGAACGCTTGGTCCAAGGTGGTAAGCATGTGTCCATTATGGCGCACCTTAACCACCCGAATGAGCTACGCACTGAAGTGTGTCAGGAAGCCATTCGTCGTTTACGCAGCACTGGCGTGCAAATTCGCTGTCAGGCGCCTTTACTGCGCCACATTAATGATGACCCGGACGCTTGGGCAAACATGTGGACGAAACAAGTGCAGCTGGGCATGATTCCATACTACATGTTCGTTGAACGTGACACCGGCGCGAAACGCTACTTTGAAGTACCACTTGAGCGTACTTGGGAAATTTTCCAAAAGGCGTACCAGCAAGTTTCGGGTATTGCCCGTACTGTTCGTGGGCCATCAATGAGTGCCGGGCCAGGAAAAGTCGAAGTTCAGGGTGTGACAGAAATTGCCGGCGAGAAAGTGTTTGCATTGCGCTTTATTCAGGGCCGTAATCCTGACTGGGTACAACGTCCGTTCTTCGCAAAATATGACCCGGATGCAACATGGCTGCATCATCTTAAGCCGGCGTTTGGGGAAGAGAAGTTCTTCTTCGAAGATGAGTATGCGAAAATGTCAAAGATGGACTAAGAGATTCGGCAAGGCCAGCTTAGCCGCTGGCCAGTGCTCGCGCCCGCTGCAAGTCGGCTTCAGTGTCGATACCTGCCGCGGGCGTTTTTATTGCCTCAGCGACATGAATACGCTCGCCATGCCAAAGTACGCGTAACTGCTCTAACGACTCAATATGCTCAAGTGGGCTGCTTTCCCAGGTAATGTAGTCCAATACAAAACCCGCACGATACGCATAAATACCAATGTGACGTTGATAACTCTCAATAACCGCCGGCTGTAATGGCTGCTCTTTCGCAAATTCATCGCGGTTCCACGGTATAGCTGCACGGCTGAAATACAATGCATAACCTCTGCTATCAGTAACCACTTTGACTGCATTGGGGTTAAATACGTCCTCTGCGTCTTCAATGGGCACAGACAGAGTCGCCATGGGTGCTGCCGTCTGATTAGACAGGTTATCCGCAACCTGACGGATAATTTCAGGTGGAATAAAAGGTTCGTCGCCCTGCACATTGACGACCACTTCGGACGTTTCAATATTGAGCTTACTTATTACTTCCGCCAAGCGCTCAGTACCAGAGTTATGACCCGGCGAGGTCATTAATACCTGACCATCAAAGGCTTTTACCGCGCTTTCTATTCTGCTGTCATCAGTCGCAACGATAACCCGCCCTGCACCACTTTCCTGCGCACGTTCGTACACATGCTGAACCATGGGCTTGCCGCCAATGTCAGCTAAAGGTTTACCGGGTAAACGACTCGAACCATAGCGAGCAGGAATGACAACGGTAAAACTCATGAAGGAACCTTTTCTAACTCTTCACTGCTGATTTCCCGGGCTTTATCGGCAATCAGAACAGGAATACCTTCACTGATAGGATAGGCAAGTTGTTCACCACGACAAACCAGTTCGTCTTTCTCTGCATAATGAACCAGCTTTCCCTTACACTTAGGGCACGCCAAAATGTTTAACGTCTTAGCTTCAATGGGCATTTTGTTTCCTTTCCAGTTCTTTCAGTAACTGCTCTTTCAAAGAGTCAGGCAGTTTGGTCGCTATTGGCTGATAATACCAATTTTCCCGAGCAAATGACTGACATTTGCCAGCGTCTTTCTCGGTCATTAATATCGGTAAATCTGTCAGGTTATCAAAGTCGCTTTCAACGAACTCGTGATGATCATTAAAAGGCACGGTCTGCTTTACCTCAAAACCCTGGTCTCTCAGAGAGTTAAAAAATCGCTGAGGGTAACCTATAGCAGCAACTGCATTATAGGGTTGCTCTTTATCCAGTTCGGTTTGTTCATCGTCGTTAACCCGATACCACTGACCGTTCTCAACTTCCGTCACATAGCGGGCAAACGGGTGGCGACCATAATTTGATACCACCCATTGTGAGCCTTTAAGTCGCCATGGCCCTTCTCTAAGAGGGCCGGCCGGCAACAACCATCCATTCCCTACACCGCGCTCTGCGTCCAACATAATAAGTTCAATATCACGCTTCAGTGCATAATGCTGGAGACCATCGTCAGAAATAATAATATCAACATTAGGGTGCTTGTCGGCCATATACTTAGCCGCTTCAACGCGCTTAGGAGATATAATCACAGGGCAGTCGGTTCGTTTACGAATAACCAAAGGCTCGTCACCCACCTTCTCTGCATCATCTCCGACATTGATAGAGTGTGGGAATGGACCTTTTGCGCCATAGCCCCGGCTAACAATACCGGGTGTCCAGCCTTCTTCTTTTAACCACTGACAAAGCGCAATAACCATCGGCGTTTTACCGGTACCACCGACACTAATATTACCCACCACAATAACCGGCACATCTGCTTTATAGCGCCTAAAAGGGCCGATAAAGTAGAAGCTGCGGCGTAGGTTTGTCAGGAGCCAAAACAGCAATGACAGCGGCGCCAGTAATAATAAAAGCGGATGAATACGCGCCTTATACCACTGCTGTTGTAGCCACATTAAGCGCCTCCGTGGAACTGTAGGTTATACAGCTGCGAGTATGCGCCTTCCTGATCGAGCAGTTGCTGGTGAGTGCCTCGCTCAATGATCTCGCCATTGTCCATGACCAAAATTTCATCGGCGTTCTCTATAGTCGATAGCCTGTGTGCAATAACAATCGCTGTGCGGTTTTGTCGTAATGCGCCTAAGGCTTGCTGAATATGGCGCTCAGACTCGGTATCAAGAGCCGAGGTTGCTTCATCCAGAATAAGTATTGGTGCATCTTGTAAAAGCGCCCGTGCAATTGCAATACGCTGACGCTGACCACCAGACAACATAACACCGTTTTCACCCACCATAGTATCCAGACCATTTGGCATGTTGTCGGTAAATTCAGTGACATAAGCTTGCTCAGAAGCTCTTATTATGTCGTCTTTTGACACCTCTTTTGACGCACCATAAGCAATATTATTAGCGATAGTGTCATTAAATAAAGTCACATGCTGAGACACCAGCGCGAACTGCCGACGCAGACATTTCAGTTTGTAGTCATTAATGTTGTGGCCATCAAGCAAAATACGCCCCTGCTGGACGTCATAAAAGCGCGTCAGCAAGTTTGAAATTGTTGACTTACCACTGCCCGAACGCCCTACTAACGCAATGGTTTTGCCCGGCTCTACGTTAAAGCTGACATGCTGTAACGCTAAATCGTCGCCTTGCTGATAACCGAAGCTGACATCGTCAAATTCAATATGACCCGCCGCACGGTCAATCACTTTTGAGCCTTTATCAATTTCGATAGGCTCGTCGAGGATAGTAAATACGCTCGTTGCCGCTGCAATACCGCGCTGGAAATCGCTGTTTACGTTAGTTAGTTGTTTCAGCGGACGTAGCAGCATGATCATCGAGGTTAGCAAGGTCGTGAATGCACCTGCCGATAACTCACCCAGCATTTCCGGAAAGCTTGCTATAACCAGCACCATAGACAAACTGAGTGATGCAATAAATTGAATAACCGACGTGCTAATAACCCGTGTGTTCACCAATTTCATGTTTTGGTTACGGGTAGTGTTATTGATTTCTGCGAAGCGCGTCGACTCTTTCTTCTGTCCTTCGTGCATCACGACGACTTTGTGGCCGTTGATCATTTGCTCTGCGGTGGTTGTCACATTGCCCATCGCCGTTTGAATACGGCTACTGACTTTACGGAAGCGTTTAGACACTACCGCGACAACTTTAGCAATAAGCGGCCCGACAACCAGAAACACCAACGACAACTGCCAACTTTGATAAAACATCAGCCCTAATAAGCCAATAACAAAAGCGCCTTCGCGAACTAACACCAATAAAGCCCTGCTACTGGCTTCAGCGACTTGCTGGGTGTCATAGGTAATCTTTGAAATTAAATCGCCGGTTGAATGCTGGTCATGGAAGGCAACAGGCAACTTCATCAGATGGTCGAACAACTGCTGTCGCATTTTAGTGACAACTTTAAAGCCAACCCAATTTAAGAAATAGCTGGAGGCAAAGTTAAAAAAGCCACGGATAATAAAGAAAAACGGAACAAAAATAGCACCATAGAGAAGAATATCGGAGTTTTGCTCGGTTAATCCGTCATCGATAAGGGTTTCAATTTGAGAGAAAAATAGAGTATCGACGCCTGCATAACCAATCATGCCGATAACTGCGGCGATAAAAGCGAGCTTATAAGGTTTGATATAACCAATTAAACGCTTAAAGGTCGTCTGTTTTTTTTGCTGAGAATCCATGTAGTCTCATATAAGTCATTAAAACTTTGTGCATTCTACCTGTTTTCATGTGGTAACTCCAAACTCCATGAGTCCCCGTCGCTGATTATTGTTATTTGCCCGACTTCCTGCGTGCCGTACCACGGCGACCCGGTGCGCTCTAGCCGCTGTACAGTATAACGGTGCGGGAAATTGTAGCCACGATGTTCACCATAACTAATAACGTAAGCCTTGGCATTTACCACCTGTAATAAAGGCCAGCTTGTCGAGGTTTTGCTCCCATGGTGAGGAACAGCAAGTATGGTGGAGTTAAGCACGCCTTTCGACTCAAGAGAAGCGAGTAACGACTGCTCTGCCGCCATTTCAATATCACCGGGAAACAACATTTTAAAGTCATTCCAGCGTAACTGAACAACACAAGACTCATTATTGCGGCTTAATTGACCACCTTTTGCATAGGACGCTGTCGGCCAGTAGGTATGCAAAGACATACCGTTCCAGTGAATAACCCGCCCGGACTCACAAGGATTATTCGTTTTAGCGCCTTGCCATTTTATGTTCGGGTAGCGTTTTGCTAAATACGCTTTACCACCGCTGTGATCAATGTCTTTATGACTAATAACGGCAAGCTCCGGCACGAGCCCGTGGTACCTTAAAAAGGGTTCAATAACCTGCTCTGCCACACTAAATCCGCTATGGTACGAAACACCTGTATCCATAAGAAGCGCACGTCCATTTCTTTCAATAACGACCGCCTGACTTTGTCCAACATCTAACATATGAACGCGCAGCTGGCCGTCACGACTATTGAGCAATACAAAGGCGGAAAGCGGCAGACATAGAATCAGCAATGCTCGCTGCCAATTGCGGACTACTGGAACAATAAAGGCAATAATAAGCGCCCATAAAGCACCGAAACGCGCTTCTCTGGTAACCGCTAGAGCGTCGATTGCCAGCCAGTTCGACGGGTGCCCGCTCAGCTTCTCTAAATACGGCATGACATAAGCCAGCGGCTGTTCCGCAATATGCCATAGCCACTGCGGGTAACTGACACCGTCGAATAGGCTGCACACCGTTGCAATAAGAGACAACGGTAAAATCCAAAAGCTAATAATTGGCAGTATCAGCAAGTTGACCAGGGGTGCGAACAGCGAAAACCCACCGAATAAATACACCGACAACGGTGCCATAATAATTAACAGCACCCATTGAATGAACCAAAGTTGCCGGAGTCTGGCAAAGCCCCCCTCTTTCGGGCGCCAGCGCCAAGAACTGAAAAACAATGCCGTGACGGCACAAATCGACAGCCAGAAGCCAGCATCCTGCCAGGCGAAAGGGTCAACAATAAAAACGCCAAGACAGGTTCTAAGCAGTAACTGCAGTGGCGTTATTCGAACAGCAACTAACTTGTGGGCCAGAACAATACCTGCGAGCACAAGAGCACGAACCGTCGATATCGCAAAGTCTGCTAAAAATGCGTAGAAAACAGCAACCGCAATGCCTGCGCAAGCACACACGAATCTTTTATTATAGCGTTCCCGAAAAGCAGGACTTAACGGTAAATAACGAAAACCTAATGACACAAAAAGAAACACAGCGCCAATAACCATACCGATGTGCAAGCCGGATATTGCGAGGCTGTGCGCTAACCCTGTTTTTTGCCAAACCTGTTTGACTTGGTATGGCAGAAGACTGCGTTCGCCAATGGTTAAAGCAGCAATAATACCGGCGAAACTTAGATCAGCTTTCTTGATAGTATCGAAAATCTGCTGGCGAATGCTGGGGCTCCGGTTAAGTAATGTCACGTCTTTTAACGAGCCAACCGCACTTATGCCTTGTCGCTTTAAATAGGCTTTGTAATTAAAGCTACCATCGTTACGGTAACTTTTAGGGGCTTTAAAAACCGCAGTTCCGCGTACTGTATCGCCCGCTTTCAAGGCTATACTTTCGTCGTAAGTACCGTCGTAAGTGTAAAGGTTTAACTGTACCCGAATGCCTTGGTACCAAGACGGAACGAATTCATTCACACGCAAAACCCTGCCCGTAACACGCGTATGGTATTGATAGACTTGAGGGATTTCGTCGAGTGTTATTTCAACAGCGTATTCAGCGCCCAGATAGCTCTTAGGTAGTGACTGAAACTCTTGCCAATAAAGGTTGGCATTCACCCACGAAATACCGCAAAATACAACAATGAGTAGTAACCTGATGGTTTTAGAGTCCATCGCTTGCTCCCTCCCTGGAGCAAATCGAAACAGGTATTAAACATCACATTATGGCCAGACGCTTTATTCAACGCTTTATGCCTGACCACCAAAAAGTGCGTGAGTCTAAGGCAATAAGAATATTTGGCAGCCTTTTGCATGATGCAAATTTATGGCATTTGAACCGGCGTTCAGCCTCTGGGGCGTTCGCTGTTGGCCTTTTTTGTGCGTTTATTCCCGTTCCGTTTCAGATGTTATTAGCCGCAGCCTCGGCCATTCCTTTCCGGGTTAATCTGCCGCTGTCTGTGGGTCTGGTTTGGGTGTCCAACCCCATTACCATGCCACCCATGTTTTATCTGTGTTATCTGGTAGGCAATGCCATTCTGGCCGAGCCTCCACAGCCTTTTGCATTTGAGTTAAGCTGGGAGTGGCTGGGACACAGTATTTCCACTATTGGCCCCGCATTTATTCTTGGCTGTTTAATTCTGGGAACACTGTCGAGCTTAATTGGCTACGTTGCCATTCGCTTGCTATGGCGCCGCTCTGTGGTTAAAGCATGGCGCAATCGCCAAAGCGACTAACCTCTCTCGTGTAATGCTTTTGCGGGCTCCACTTTCATAGCACGCCAGGCCGGATAAATTGTCGCCAACCAACTCATTACCAGCGCAACAGCACTCACCAGAACAACATCGCTCCATTGCCACTGCGAGGGTATTTCGCTCACAAAATAAATACCGCCGTCAAGAATGTCGATATGAAACAAAGACTCAATAAAGCGCATAATTTCAGGCATAAATTGTCCCAGTAAAATACCAATACCAGCGCCCCAAAGCACGCCGTATAACCCATTCATAATGCCCTGGAACATAAAGGCCAGTAACAGAGTCCGGTCTTTCATACCTAACGTTTTCAGCATTGCAATTTGACGACGCTTTTTGGCCACTGTCATAACCAGTGTCGACACAATGTTAAAGCACGCAACCGCCATAACCAGTACCAACACCAGATAAACCACTGAGCGAACTAGCTCAATGTCTCTATACAAGTGACCATGGGTACGTGTCCAATCATTCAGGTAGACCAATTCAGGCAGTTGGTTACCGATCTCTTGTGCAACTGTCGGCGCTTTGAATACATCATTTAGCGCCAGTCGGACCGACGTCACACCATCGGCAATACTGAGTTCATCCATCGCAGTGCTAAGCGATACGTAGGCGTTCAGGTGATCAATTTCACCACCAAATTCAAACAGCCCTGTCACTTCTAAACGCTTGCGCTTTGGAGACTGAAACCCTCTGGCAGATTTTTCAGGGAACAGAATGGATAACGAGTCACCGATCTGTACATTAAGCTTTTCAGCAATTCCTGCTCCTAGCAAAATACCACCTTCAGAAGTCCAGCGCTGCCAGTCTTCATCACTAACGTAACTACTGAGATCAGATACCCTGTTTTCGTAACTGGGGTCGATACCTTTAAGTTGAATACCGTGAAAGCTAGTATTAGTTTGCACCATAACGGTACTGTTAATACCGGGAGCTGCCGCAACAACATCGGGATGTTCCTTCGCAATCTTACTGATGAGCTGCCAGTTTTTGAGCTCTCCCTCTACCGCGCTATATTCAACATGCGGAACAACCGACAACAACCTATTTTGAAGAACATTCTGAAAGCCATTCATCATCGACAACGCAGCAATGAGTACCGCGCACCCCAACGCAATACCAGTGGTTGATGACGCCGAGATAAAGGATAAAAACCCCTTTTTATCGCGGCGGCTACGGAACCGTTTTGCCAGTAACCAAGCTAAACTCATTGATGGTTCACCTGTGTATCGTCTCTCAACTGCTTACCATTCAAAGTACCACCGACCAATCGCTCCACTCGGTGCAGCTGTTCAGCCAGCGTATTGTCATGGGTCACCACGATAAAAGCCGTGCCCTTTTCTTTATTAAGCTCGAGCATTAATTGGTAAATACTGGCAGCAGCTTCGCCATCCAGATTCCCTGTTGGCTCATCTGCTAATACGATATCAGGGTTGTTCACAAAGGCTCTAGCAATCGCCACCCGTTGCCTCTCACCACCAGACAGCTGAGCCGGTCGATGAGATAAACGATGCTCTAAGCCAACTCGCTTCAATAAAGCTTCCGCCGCCTGCTTAGCCGCTTTGGGGTTCTCGCCGGCTATCAGCCTTGGCATAGCCACGTTTTCCAATGCCGAAAACTCCGGCAGTAAATGATGAAACTGATACACAAAACCGAGATTACTATTGCGCCAGCTTGAAAGCTTGTCTGAAGACCAGGTTGTCATATCCTGACCGTTAAACGACAGACTACCTTTACTCGGCTTTTCCAAACCTCCGAGGATATGCAGTAAAGTACTTTTCCCTGAGCCGGAAGCCCCCACAATAGCAACCATTTCCCCGGCAGAAATGGAAAAGTCGACCGACTTTAATACGTCGACCTGGCTTTCACCGTCCTGGTAAGTTTTACTCAGCTCACTACAATGCAGTAAATCAGTCATATCGAAGCGCCTCCGAAGGTTGCGTGTGAGCCGCCCGTAACGCTGGGTAAACCGTCGCTAGAATGGTTAGTGCAATAGCGGCGACTGCTATCAAGAAAATTTGTCCTGCATGAATCGATACGGGTAAACCGCCGTTACCCACGGCCAGGCCTCCGCCCATTAACGCCATAATGTCATTCAAAAACAGACTGACCAGCAGCCCGAGAATAACGCCAATAATGGAGCCCACCACGCCGTTGTAAGAGCCTTGCATCAGAAATACCGACCGAATGCTTTTATGAGAAAGACCTATAGTTTGCAAAATAGCAATATCGTGACGCTTATCATTTATCACCATAATAAGCGCCGACAACGTATTAAACGCGGCCACCGCAATAATCAGCGCCAGCATCAACCACATCATGCGCTTCTCCATGCCCACCGCTTCAAACAACTGACCATAGCTCGAGCGCCAGTCAGACACAGTAAACTCGGTTTTACTACGAATGTTTTCTGCCACAGCGGGCGCTTTGAACGCGTCGTCCAAATACAGTTGCAAGCCGGTTACATTGTCTCGCGGCAAACGAATTAAACGGGCGAGGTCATCGCCATGAGCAAAAACCACCGAGTCATCGACTTCAGAGCCCATGGAGAATATCCCGCTGATAACAAAACGTCGCTGTGAGGGAACCAACCCAAAAGGCGTATAAACACCACCTTCTGCAGCCACCAAACGCACAGTATCGCCCGGCGTTAACCCTTGTCTTTGCGCCAGCCTTCCCCCAATAATTAAATGGTAGTCGCCGGCGTTCAATGAAGCCCATTGCCCCTGTGTCAACTTGTCTCGTAACGAGTCCGGCAGTTCAACTTTATTAGGATAAATACCTTGTACCTGAGCCACAGAGAGCTTTTCATTTAATTGCAAGATGGCTTGAGTTTGAACATAAGGCAGTGTTTGTTGCACAGCGTCAATGTCCGGCAGCGCTTTGCGGGCGTCTTGCCATTGTGCTAACTGGCGCGAGTTGTTTGTGTCATGCACCGTCACTTGAGGTACTGCACCTAAAATGCGCTCTTTCAGCTGTCCTTCAAAGCCATTCATAACGGACATGACCACCACCAACGCCATAACCCCCAGCGCAATGCCGATAAAAGCGAAGCGGTTAATAAAGGCGGTAAAGGGTGATCCCTGTCGCGAGCGACTGTAACGCAGTCCTATAAACAGCTCGACGGGCTGAAACATGTTCCCTCAATGTTTTTGTGGTTGCTAATTCATTACGAGCAAGGATAATGACTTGTTAACAGCCTGACAACTAAAAGCAGAGGCAATGATGCAATCGCAGACATCGATGACAGCACCAATAGGCGATTTCTTCACCGTGCAGGAAGACTTCCCGGTTAACCTGGTACCGCTAAAGAATACTGATCAGCTGCCAACCGATGAGGAGTTTGAAACACAAATTCCTGAACTGTTTTTAATTGCCTCTAGCATGGCTGAAAACGACACCCAGAAAATACAAGCCATTAAAGTCGAACAACCTGCCGGCAGCGCTCTTGTTGACTTCCTTGAGCAGCAGCACAAACGCATGAATATTCTGCTGGGCTACATGCTTCGTAATGAAGACGATGCGACACACCGCTTTTCCGGAAAAGAATATGGCGGCGGCGGCATTCGGGTGATTTCAGGCTCACCGCCAGAAAGCGGCCAATTATTTCAGGCGAAGCTGTTTTTTAAAGAAGAAGCACTGGCTATATTCTGCTATGTCCGTCTTGAGAGCTCGGAAGCGCTCGACGATAACGACACCTACTTATGCACCCTAACTTTCGAGCGTATCCGCGAAGAAGACCAGGAACTCCTCATACGTGCCAGCCTGCACGCGCAAAGTCGCCAATTAAAGCAGCGCTCTAAACAACGCCGCGAACAAAAAGATAATGCAGAGGAAAAAGCTGACGACTCATCCAATTCCTAGTCATTTTCAGTATAATACCGTCGTTCGCGCAGCTTTTACTGCAACCTTTTTAACGTAACTATTGAGTAGTCATGACTAAGGCATCTGTATTACGACCGCCCTTTCCTTCATCTAAAGACAAAGACATTACCTGGCAGGAGCTCCAAGGTAGTTCTCCGGCACTTGCTCTGGCCAAACTGATTGACTCGACTCCGGGCCGGGTATTGGTGGTTACTGCCGATGCCAATCAGGCCTATCGCCTTGAGGAGGAAGTTAAGTTTTTTGCCGGCGAACACACCGAGTATCATGACGACATAACACTCTTTCCAGACTGGGAAACTCTGCCCTACGACAGTTTCTCACCGCACCAGGATATTATCTCTGACCGTCTGTCAGTGTTGGCACGTCTGCCCTCTGCCAAGCGTGGTGCGCTTATTGTCAGCGTCAATACCTTGATGCACCGCATTGCCCCAACCTCTTACGTGTCGGGACAGGCTCTACAAATAGAAAAAGGCCAGCAACTGGATGCTATTAAGTTGCGGGAAAAACTGGAGCGAGCTGGCTACCGGCATGTTAATCAGGTTATGGAGCACGGTGAATTCAGTGCGCGTGGCTCCATTTTAGATTTGTTCCCAATGGGTAGCGAAACGCCTTATCGACTGGACTTTTTCGATGACGAAGTTGACACCATTCGTCCATTTGACCCGGAAACACAGCTGTCAAAAGACCCAATAGAAGATATTAATCTGCTGCCGGCGCACGAATTTCCAATGACTAAAACCGCGATTGAGCGGTTCCGTGCCCAGTATCGCGAGCGTTTTGAAGCCAGTACCGAGCGCGAATCGGTTTATCAGCAAGTCAGTAAAGGCCAGCTACCCGGCGGCATTGAATACTATTTGCCGCTGTTTTTTGAGGAAACAGCTTCATTATTTGACTACTTACCTGAAGACACGGTTCTGGTGACCTTTGGCAACATTCAGGCAAGCCTTGAGCGACTCTGGCAGGACATTAATCACCGTTACGACCAACGCCAGTTCGATCCGTTACGTCCGCTGCTGCACCCCAATGAGGTGTTTTTACCTGTCGATGCGATTCACTCTAACTTTAAGCAGTATCGACGAGTACGTGCCAGCGTTCCTGCCGACATGGCGCAACCGGGACCTGTGCAGTTCGAGTCTCAGTCAGTTACTGAGATAGCCGCAGATCACCAGCAAAAGGCGCCTTTTGAAAAGCTCAATAAAGTTATCACTAATGCACTCGAGAAGTCAGAGCGGGTTATTATTTCTGGTGAAACAGCGGGCCGTCGCGAAGCACTGAGAGAAATCATTGCGAAACTGGGTCATAAAGTCACGCTGTGCCAGCATTTAGGAGACGCACCTGCAAAAGGTGTTGGTTTAATTGTCAGCCCCATCGTCAACTCCTTTTATTTACCCGACGCCAAACTCTGGTTCATTACAGAAACGGAGCTTTTTGGCAGCCGCGTAGTACAAAGTCGTCGCCGCGAACAAAAAGCAACCGTCAGTGCCGACACACTCATTCGCAACCTGGCGGAACTGCAACCCGGTCAACCCGTGGTTCACCTTGACCATGGCGTGGGCCGTTATAAGGGGCTCACAACACTGGACGCCGGTAACGTCACTACCGAGTTTGTCACCATTGAATATGCAGGTGGCTCGAAGCTTTATGTGCCAGTGGCTAATCTTAATGTTCTGAGTCGATACAGCGGTGGCGAAGAAAGCCATGCACCACTGCATAAGCTGGGTAACGACACTTGGGAAAAAGCTAAAAAACGTGCGGCAGAGAAAGTGCGGGATGTTGCTGCTGAACTGCTCGACATCTACGCTCGCCGAGAGGCTAAGCCCGGTTACCCGTTCAAAATTAACGATGAAGACTACCAACGCTTTGCAGCAGGCTTTCCGTTTGAGGAAACCATCGATCAGCAAGCCGCCATTGAAGCTGTTAAAAATGATATGCAGCAACCAAGAGCTATGGACCGACTGGTTTGTGGTGACGTTGGTTTCGGTAAAACGGAAGTGGCCATGCGCGGCGCCTTTATTGCGGTAAACGAAGGCAAACAAGTCATGGTGCTGGTACCAACCACCTTGCTGGCTCAGCAGCATTACGAGAATTTCAGCGACCGCTTCGCCGATATGCCAGTGCGTGTCGAGGTACTTTCACGCTTTAAAACAGCCAAGCAGTCCAACGCCATTCTTAGCGACCTGGCTGACGGTAAAGTCGATATTATTATCGGCACACACAAGTTGCTGCAGGACACGGTAAAATGCCGTGATCTTGGCTTGCTGATTGTCGATGAGGAGCATCGCTTTGGGGTGCGCCAGAAGGAAACCATTAAACGACTGCGAGCTGATGTCGACATTCTGACATTAACCGCAACCCCGATTCCTCGAACACTGAACATGGCCATGAATAACATTCGTGACCTGTCGATAATCGCGACACCACCGGCGAAACGTCTGGCCGTTAAGACTTTCGTAAGGGAGTATGACGAGCCAACAGTGCGAGAAGCCATTCTGCGTGAAATATTGCGTGGCGGTCAGGTGTACTTCCTGCACAACAACGTAGAAACCATTGAGAAAACCGCCCGCGACATTGAAGAGCTGGTACCGGAAGCGCGTGTCACTATTGCCCACGGCCAAATGCGTGAACGTGAACTTGAGCAAATTATGTCGGACTTCTACCACCAGCGATTTAACGTATTGGTGTGTACGACCATCATTGAGACCGGCATAGATATACCAAGCGCTAATACCATTATTATGGATCGCGCCGACCATCTAGGCCTTGCGCAAATGCACCAGCTTCGTGGCCGTGTCGGACGTTCTCACCATCAGGCGTATGCTTATTTACTGACCCCTCACCCCAAACGGATGACCAAAGACGCAGCGAAGCGCCTGGAGGCCATTTCTCAGTTGGAAGATTTGGGCGCTGGCTTCATGTTGGCCACCCATGATCTTGAAATTCGTGGCGCCGGAGAATTGCTTGGCGACGATCAGAGCGGCCAAATTGAGAGCATTGGCTTTACCTTATACATGGACATGCTCGAGCAAGCCGTAGACGCCTTAAAAGCAGGCAAAGAGCCGTCGCTGTCTCAACTTCTGCATGAGCGCTCAGAAATTGACTTGAAGTTACCGGCGCTACTGCCTGACGACTATATTCCGGATATTAATAATCGCCTTAGCCTGTATAAGCGCATTGCTAATTGCGAAACCAATAAAGAAATTGATGACATTCAGGTGGAGTTAATTGACCGCTTTGGACTACTGCCTGACGCCGCTAAGAACTTGTTGCGTCAAACCAGTCTAAGAAACCATGCCGAACAATTGGGCATTCGCAAAGTGGATGTGGGTAATCAGGGCGGTGTCATTGAGTTTGCTGATAACACTAAGATAAACCCGGAAGTGATTATCGGCTTAATTCAAAAAGCACCGAATCATTACAAACTGGACGGTCCAAACCGCCTGCGCATCAGTCAGTCGCTTGAAGATACTCAAAGCCGCTTAAAACTGATAGAGTCATTACTTAATGAGTTTTCTGAACAGTCGGAAGCCTAGCGCACAAGGAGAGCAAATTAATGGCGTCAGTCACCAGTCTGATTAAACACAGTTTAATTGCTGCTATTGCCGTTGCAGCAATTTACCCGGTTAGCGCAAAAGCCTTACCGGATAAAGACTACTGGCGCTGGTTTGAAGTTGAAGTTCTGGTGTTCAAACAGCGTATTGCTGATGACTCTAGCGAACAATTCCAGCTGTCCCCGACTCGCGTCGATGCACGCAACAAACGCGATTTCCTGACTTCGTTCTTAAGCAACAGGCCACGGGCATTAATCCGCGGTTTACCCGTTTGTGAGCCATTAGACGAGACTCAACAAATTGATTTAGCCTGTCGCTATGAAAACGAAGAGCAATGGATTCCGATTGCCGGTAACCCTTTAGCTCCGCCAGCGCCGCTTATGGCGTTGCCTGAAACCCCGGTGGTCATTGACGGCAAAGGTGGCGACATTAATACCGCAGCAGCCCCGTTTTTAGTGCCTGCTGACAAGCTGGAGCTCAATGAAATTCGTACCGAGCTTGAAGAAAAAGGCCATGCTAAGCCGTTATTACACTTAGCCTGGCGCCAACCGGTTTTCAAAAAAGGTGTTGGTCCCAAGTCCCGCTTATTTGCCGGTAAAAATTACTCAAACGACTTCTTTTATGACGGCTTTCCTAAAAATGACGATGAGTTTATAGCGCCATTGGAAAACCAAAGTAGTCATGCGCTTCAGTCCGATATTGAGCAATTGTTTGCACTTATTGAAAGCGGTCGCAAGCCCTTTAAACCTTTAAGCAAAATACCGCAGCCAGAGCAAATGCGGTCGTTAAATGAGAAGAACCCGCTGGTTTGGGAGTTTGACGGTCTTATCGACATATACCTTATTGGTAACTACCTGCACATTGACGGCGAATTCAATTTACGGGAAAAAAGCAGCCTGGAGCGCATTGGTAATAGCATTGAAGAGCAAGCGCAACTCGCGTTAGCTGGTGCGCAAACCGATACAGAGTTTTTACGCAGTTATTACTTCTCGCAACTGCGCCGCGTAATTAGCCACGAAACACATTACTTTGATCATCCGAGACTCGGTGTTGTCGTCCAAATTCGTCGAACTGACTTGTCAGCTCCACGATACTAAAACGGAGGCCGATAATGGAAAAGTACGAAGAGCTTTTATTGGCGCTCAGAAAAGTTATTAGAGCCATTGACCTTTACTCCAAGCAGCTCAACAAGTATTCCGGGCTGACCGCCCCTCAGTTGCTCATTTTACGGGAAATTAAAGCTGCAGATGGCATTACTGCTAGTAAAGTGGCTCAGAATATTAATTTAAGCCCGGCCACGGTATCGAATGTTATTGAGCGCCTTGAACACCGCCAGCTTATTCACCGGCATCGCAGTGAACAGGACAAACGTCGCGTGTCACTGTATTTGACCGACAGCGGAATGGCGTTACTGAATAAAGCACCCCAGCCGTTACAGGAAGACTTTATTGAAAAGTTTCAGGCGTTAGAAGAATGGGAGCAATCCTTACTGCTTTCCTCCATGCAGCGCATTGCCAATATGATGGATGCTGAACGACTCGACGCCGCCCCGGTGTTAGAAGTCGGTAGTTATCACAAACTGGATCATTAATTATGACTGCTTCACTGTTCACACGAGCTTCGCTCATCACAGCGTTAATTGCTGCGGCCTCTCCTTTTGCCGCAGTCGCTGATGTCTGTAAAACCGACAACCCAAATATTACGCCCATTAATGCCGTTCAGGGCAGCCGCTTTAACTCACCGATGGTCGACACTCGCGTCACGGTGAGAGGTATCGTAACGGCCAGCTGGCAAGCCGAAAAAGAGCTTGGCGGCTTCTTTATTGAAAGTGCGCCAGATGACGCTGACGACAATGACAAGACGTCTGAAGGTATATTCGTGCGAACAGATAGCCACATTAGTAACGTATCGCCCAAAGACACTATTGTTCTTTCCGGAGTCATTCAGGAAGTCAACGATGTCACTACCATCACCGAGGTTGACGAGCTGACTATCTGTGGGTCTGTTGACGCTTTACCGGAAGCCACTCAGTTTACTCTGCCTGCGGCTGATAAAAGCGCCTTTGAGCGTGTCGAAGGCATGCGCGTAATACTTTCCAGCAGTAATAATGAGCCTCTCACGGTTTCAGGCAATTACAATTACTCGCGTTACGGCTTTGTGGATATTTCTTCGGGTCGTTTATGGACACCGTCGCAAATTGTTAACCCCGGCGACGAAGCTCGTGAACTGGCAGCAAAAAACGAGCTAAACCGCATTCAAATGGACGACAACAGCAACCAAAAAGAACCTCGCCCATTGCCATTTGGCAGTTTGTTCTCAGGTCCTCAGAAGAGTTTACGTACAGGCTCTGAAATAGAGCCGTTAGTTGGCGTAGTCAGTCAGTTTAATCGCCGTTATCGGTTTCAACCACTAGAAGAGCCAAGGTTAAAAGAGCGAGAAGAAGCCATCATTTCTGAAGCTCCCGAAAAGGCTGGCGGCACACTAAGAATAGCCAGCTTTAATGTTTTAAACTTCTTTAATGGTAACGGTCAGGGGCTAGGCTTTCCAACGCCACGCGGCGCCGATACACCGGAAGAAATGAAACGGCAACAAGCTAAAATTGTAGCGGCAATAAACGCATTAAACGCCGATGTTATCGGCATTATGGAAGTTGAAAATGACGGCTTTGGAGAGCACAGTGCCATTCGTCAATTGGTCGATGCGTTAAACGATTCCGGCTCAGCTACCTATTACATCTCTGAACCGCAAGCTCAGCGTATTGGCGGTGACCAGATAACCGTTGGCCTGATATACAACAAAGACACTATCTCTGCGTCTTCTCATGCGTTAGTTAACACCGCTGGTGCATTCGCCTGGGGGAGCCGCCCGCCGTTGGCACAAACACTGAAAGATAAAAACACTGGCGAAGAGTTTACTGTTATTGTTAACCACTTTAAGTCCAAAGGAAGCTGTCCGGAAGACAACGAAAGTCCAAATAGCAACCAAAATGACGGACAAGCGTGCTGGAACGACTTGCGGGTAAAATCTGCGGAGCAGCTGACTGAATGGATTGCAGAAGAAGCCTTCCCGAATGCGGTATTACTGGGTGACTTTAACGCCTATTACAAAGAAGATCCTATTCGTTACTTTTCAGAAAACGGCTTTCATAATCCATCAAAGGCAACTGACTATTCCTACGTTTATGACAGCCAGGCTGGCGCGCTTGACCATATCTTTGTGGCCGATACCCTAAAAGACAATGTTTCAGGCGTTTACCATTTACCGTTTAACGCTGACGAACCGTGGATTTATGACTACCGTAATGCGGACTTTTATGAACCAACGCCTTATCGTTCATCAGACCATGATCCATTAGTATTGGATTTGCGCTTTTCGGCATCGGGCATGTAGGCGTTTGTAGTACCAAAGTGAACTTCGAACTCAATACCCACTAACCACTGGCCTTGCCGTTGCTCTTGTAAGTGATTACGAGGCCAGTGATAGCCCACCCAGCTTTCAACAAAAAACCATTCTCTTAAATAGCGCTGTCGGTTTAATAGCCGTAAACCATAGTCACTAATAGGCACCTCGTGGTCAGTTTGCCCCTCTATCCAAGTCTCCGTTGCCCAGGCCTTATCTTCGTTATATAAGTGATATAGGCGTGCAGTTGAGCTCCAGCGCAGTCCTTCTGTTTCCTCAGCAAAAGTACCTAATGCCCCCCACTGTAACAGCCAACGTTCATCTAATGCCGACTCATAATTGAAACGCTGCGAGACGCCAAAGCCATCGCTATCTCGCCAAAATGCTGCCGACTGAAATTTAAGCTGCTGTTTGTCCGATATGACAAAGCCCGTCATATAGCGTGCTCTCACGTAAGTATCAAAGCGCAAGCCACCGCGGATACCGACACTGTACGATACTCGATGCCCCTCATGTATCTCGGGGGCAAACCCCAATCCAACCAACCATTCTCGGTCAGATTCAGGCGAGCGTATCACCGACGGTTTACCCGTTGACTCTTCGTCTAAAAACTCGTCGTCATCAACACGCCCGATAAACGCGGACACGTTATCTTTGAGGTTAGGCAATGCAACACGAGCACGAAACCGCGACTTAACCTCAAAACCGTCGTATTCGTCCCACTGCGGTGCTACCGAAAGGCGCCCATACGAGCGGTGGTAGTCGTCTTCAAATTCGCCATCACCAAAAAGGCCGTCAAACCACAGTGTGGTTGCATCGACTGTGTCACCTAAACCGACCCTGAATCCATCCAGCCAAAACTCGTCGTCCTTTTGTTCCTGCTCGGCTGCAAGGCTCGGTAAAGAGCAACTTAAGGTGAGAATAATTGAGTAAGTAATCTTTTTCATAAAAGTTGGTCTATAAAGTATTAACCCTGGCGTTTGGAGTTTGCCATGAAAAAGCTCATTACTATTGTTAGTGCCACACTGTTATTTTCTTGTTTCAGCATGGCACAAAATACTGAGCCAACAAAGCAAAATAATGAAAAAGTCGCCACATTTGCGGGTGGCTGTTTTTGGTGTGTGGAAGAAGCTTTCGAGCAGCTGAGCGGTGTGCAGGAAGTGGTGTCCGGTTACGCTGGCGGCACCGAAGAAAGCCCAACCTATAAACAAGTTTCTTCCGGCCGGACCGGCCACACGGAAGCCGCACAAATTTACTACAACCCTGACATTATTAGTTATGCGGGTTTATTGCAGAAGTTTTGGCGCATTATGGACCCAACCAATGCAAACGGTCAGTTTGTCGACCGAGGCAAACAGTATCGCCCCGAGATATTCGTTCATAACGAAGAGCAGCGCCGTATTGCAGAAGCATCAAACCAGTGGCTGGCTGAAAACGGTCCTTTTGACGAGCCTATTGTGGTGCCTGTAACCGATTTCACGACGTTTTATAAAGCCGAAGAGTATCATCAGGATTACTACGACAAGAACCCCATTCGTTACAAAGTCTATACTTATAACTCAGGACGTTATGACTTTGTCGAAAAACATTGGGGTGACACTTCAGGTGTGGATTATCAGCGCTTCACCAATGATAACCCAGGTGGTGAGCAACCGTCGGCGGCCCCCGGCAACAAACCCTGGGTAAACTTCAAGAATCCATCTGAACAACAGCTGCGTGAACAGCTAACCCCTATTCAATACGCAGTCACTCAAGAGGATGAAACCGAAGAAGCCTTTAACAACCCCTACTGGGATAATAAGAAGCCTGGCATTTATGTTGATGTTGTCAGTGGCGAGCCTCTGTTTTCATCCGCTGATAAGTATAAGTCGGGTACCGGCTGGCCAAGCTTTACGCGGCCAATAGCATCCAATGCGGTGGTTGAGAAAGAAGATAATAGCTGGTTTTATACACGCACAGAAATACGCAGTCGTTATGCTGACTCTCACGTTGGACATGTGTTTGAAGACGGTCCGGCACCAACTGGCTTACGCTATTGTATGAACTCAGCAGCGTTAGAGTTTATTCCACTGGAAGACATGAAAGAGCGAGGATACGGTGACTACATTTCTGCAGTCACCGGTGATTAAAAAGTTAGAAAACTAAGCAGTCCAGCCGAGCTCTTTTGCTCGCTGTGCTGCTTGCTCAGGCACGTCTGTTGCTACAAAGTGATGGTGCAATACCTGAACACCCAGCATGTGGTTAATCACCGCATCAAGCTGCACGCGCTCTTCATTAGGTACGTTTTCGTCCTGATGACGCTCAAAGGTTCTAACTACTTCGTCATAGTCGAGTAACCCTGCAGACTCCACCGCGTCTTTACTTAAGAACTGCTCAGCGAGCTTTTCTACAGCCTTCCACTTTTCCGGATCGGTATGCGCAGGCGGTGCCATAAAGGCAAACTTTTCGCGCTTATACAGGGTTTCCGGCAAGAGGCCTTTCATCGCTTCACGCAGTACATACTTTTCTTTGTTGCCTTTAATACGTAAATGCGGCGGCACAGTAAACGCATATTCCGCCAAATGATGGTCAAGAAATGCGGGACGCGCTTCCATTGAGTTCGCCATATCGACTCGGTCACCACCCCAGGTCAGTATTTGCCCTTCCAGCATGGTTTTTATCCATACATATTGAGCTCTGTCTAACGGGTGACGGCCTTCCAGCATGGTTTCATCCAAAGTATCCGCAATAGCTTCGCTCGGGTCATAATGCTCGACCTGCTGACGCTTCTCAGCCGACATTAATGGTAAAGCGACTGACGAGCAGGACAACCAAGGCTGCACGCAACTTGGGGTAAAACCCATTTTCTTATTGAACGCGTCACTGACAAACTCTTCGCGAGCCAGCATAGCGCCCTTGAATAAAGCATTGTTCTTTTCCAGTAGCTCCTGCCATTCTACTCGCTCAACTTCCGGCAAGTGATCAAGGCCATGCAGGAACATATCTTTACGGAACGCCGGGTAGCCCGCAAAGAGCTCGTCCGAGCCCTCGCCTGTCATAACCACCTTATAGCCGGCTTCATGCACTTGCTGGCTCATTAAATATTTAGCGACACCCAAGGTGTTGTATATAGTTCGTTCTGTATGCCATAGGGTTTTCACAAAGTGATCGTAAAGATCGTTCGCATTCAGTCGCATAATATGATGGTCAGCGTTGGTCGCTTCCGCCATCTCTTTCGCTATTGGTGTTTCGTCGTAGTCGTCCGAGTCAAAACCAATGGTAAAGGCTTTTACGGAAGTTTGAGTTGACGCGGAAGCCAGCCCCAGTATCGAACACGAATCGATACCACCTGACAAATAACAGCCGACCGGTACATCGGCGGTCATTCGATGCTGGACCGCCTCTAATAACTTGGCACGGACACCTTCAATGTACTCTTCTTCATCGACGTCAGCCCCCGGGTAACTGTGCTCGGGAGGAAAGTCGACGTCCCAGTATTTATGCTCTGACGCAACCACTTTGCCGTTTTTACGCTGCAATTTAACAACATAGCCCGGTTGCACCTGGTTTATGCCCTCAAACGCTGTAGAGCCCGGCACCATGACCTGAATTAATTGGTGATATAAACCTTCCGCCGAGAATTGACGCTTAACATCCGGGTGCGCAAATAAAACTTTCAGCTCCGAACCAAACACCACACCGTGTTCCGTTTCTGTCCAGTACAGCGGTTTAATACCGAAGCGATCACGCACTAAATACAGGCTGTCGTCTTTGGCATCAAACAAGCCAAATGCAAACTCGCCACGCAACTCTTTTAAGGTGTCCTCCATTCCGTAACGCTCGAATAAATGCAGTACAATTTCAGAGTCACTCTTACTGTTAAAACGTGCGCCACGCGCCGTTAAGTCGGCGCGAATACGTTTAAAGTCATAAAACTCACCGTTGTGTGTCAGCATCAAACGTTTGTCTGCGGACATAAAAGGTTGACGACCCCGGTTTTCATCGAGATCAATAATAGACAAGCGAGCGTGACTAAAACCTACGCCGCGCTCCGGTTGAATCTTGTAACCAAACCCGTCGGGCCCGCGATGATGCATAATCGCCGCCATGTTAACCAGAGTTTGAGGGTTAATTTCTCTATCCGTTTGGTGATGAAAAACGCCAGCAATTCCGCACATTCTTTGCTTTTCCTCGTATTAAACGACATCAATGACGCGTTCAGCTCGCTGAACCATACAGGTTAGTAACGCCATACGTAAAAACACTGCCCCTCTGGCCTGACTGAAATACCAATTATGAGGCGTATGATCTAAGTCCGTTGAAAGTTCCTCACCACGCGCCAATGGGTGTAAAATAATGGCGCTTTCTTTCAGTGGCGACTTCGCTGACAAGTGAAACTCACTGCCGTAGGTGTTTACTGAATTACCTTCCCATGAAATAGCATTGATATAAACCACATCAAGCTCTGGTAATACCTCATCGAGCTCTCTGGTGCTACGAATCTTTATACCGGCCTGTTCGACCTGCTCTTTTTGTTCGCTACCAAATAGCTGCTCTGTTGACGCCTCATCATGGATGATGACCAGCTCATCAATGGCTTTTGGAAACTTAGTTAAGCACTTAATGAAACTTCTAACCGTACGCATTTTGTTCGGTACGCCAATAATACCGACTTTTATCGGAGCTTTTTCCGCCTCTTCGGTGACTAAGTCAGGACGCCATTTAAATATCGCGTACATATCAGACAGCGCCTGAGTTGGATGCTCATCGGCACCGTTACCGGCGTTGATAATTGGAATACGCAGAGAATCTATCATTTCCTCAAGCGAGGTTTCGTTATTATCACGAAGAACCACGCAATCGCCGTAATTATTAAACATCTCGGCTATATCCGACAAACACTCACCTTTTGCGATGCCTGTGGTTGACCGGTCAGTTATCGACATAATGTCGCCCCCTAACCGATGCCAGGCGCTTTCAAACGACAGTCGCGTACGGGTGCTTGGCTCATAAAATGCGCTGATTAATATCTTACCCTGCAACGACGTACTAAAACGGCGGGGATTCGCTTCATACTTCGCCGCCAAACGAAACAACTGCAACATGCCTTGCTGAGAAAACTGGTCAGCCGACACAATATGTTGATTCGCCAATTTCAGTAGGTAATCGCCGTCCTCCTGAATAGCTTTTAACAATGCCTTCGGATGAGCATCGCCGCAGACATCAGGGCGCTCACGTTCGAAGGATACATCCTTTATGTTCATAGAATTACCATATTGTTTTTGAAATTAAATCTTTTACCCAAAGCACCAGAAGTACTACAGGCGCTAAGCAACTGAGGATCAACGCAGTGATAATCATCCACTCAAATACCGACTCACTCATTAGCATGTGCGTCTTCCTCCTGTAGCTGCTTCCAGTCAAAGTTGTACTGGCTGGTCATGATACCCACCGCGCATATCAGTCCGGATACCGCGCAAGACACCAGCGCTGCCACATAAAAACCTATCGCGAAATAACCTATCATTCCGCACGCTGTGCCCGCTGCCATAGCTATTGCTGCATAGGTACCGGTCAGCTTCTTATGATAAAGCCCCAGTAATATTGGCCAGATAGTGCTTGCCACAAAAGCTCCGGCAAAATTCAGTAATGCACCCAGCGTGGCTATTTTAGGAAGACAGAAAAGCCAGGTAATGACTCCCAAAGCAAAAATACAGCTTCGGTTAAAACGCATCAGGTTTTTATCGGACGCCTTCGGTTTTAGTTTTTTGTGGTAAATATCCTGGGTAACGAGATCGGATGTTGCCGCTAATAACGAATCGAGACTTGAGGCTAAGGCTGAAAATATCACAATGAAAACGATAACAGCGCCCGCTTTACCCAACACAGCTGCGGCAACGGTTGGACCTATCATATCCATACTCGGCGGAAATATGCCTAACTGTGGCGCCGCGAGCGCAATAAAGCCGGTAACAATAGGAATAGGCAACCACATTAACCCACCGGTTAAATAGGCTTTATAAGCAACACCCTTTTTAAACGATAGCGCCCGTGACCACCACACGTTGGAATGAAAAATTTCGCCCAGGCCGAAGAAAATATTATTAAACAGGAACATAACGGCAGCGGGGAACAGCACATCGAGCAGCTTGGGATGCTCCGCCGTCAAATTCTCGTGAATACTGCTTAGGCCAATATTGTCGATAAGCCAGTAAGCAATAAAGCTAACACCGGCAATAATAATGAGTGCCTGAATAAAGTCGGTTGCAATAACGGCGCGCATACCGCCAAACAAGGTGTAGCCCACGCAAATGACCAAAATTGTGGTCATACCTATGTGGTAGTCGAGCCCGGTTAAAGACTCCAAAAGAATACCGCCCGCCATGCCCAGGCTGATTAACCAACCGAATGCATAGACGACAGAAATAATCATGAATACAACCCAGGCAAACTGACCATAACGCAGTCGGATAAAGTCACCTGAGGTATAACCGTTAGGCAGCAGCTCTTTAATACGCTTCGCCATGGGGGCGAACAAAATAAGCCCCAGCGCTGCAAATGAGTAGCCTATCATGCCCCACACGCCAAACTGGAACGTCAGCTGTGGCGCAACCAAAGTGGTATTACTAGTCACCCAGGTTGCCATCGCCGTCGCCGCCGCAAAAGCAAAACCGACGTTTCGGCCGGCTAACGCAAAGTCTTCATGGCTTTTATTTTTGCGGCCCAGCCAATACCCAAAACCTATCCAAAACAGGCCAAAAAGAACAATGATGAGAATGCCGGTACTTGTGTCCAGTGCAAATTCAGTCATGGGAGTGGTGCCGCGAATGTGTCCATTTACGATGAAGTAAAAGCAACGTAGTTACGACTGCTACAAAAATAATTAAACCGATAAAAAACAGTGTCAGTGCCTGCCACAGAGGATAATGCTTAACCGTAACCTGAATAACATTACTGACCAGCGACTCGCCGCTTTCTGTTTCGGCTCTGGCTCTTAAGTGATAACTGCCATTTGAAAACCCGGTTAACGATATGGTGGAAAAGTCACCCAGTGCAGGGAACTGTTTCTGGTTTTCAGTAAAACTTGCGTCTGTCGCTACTTCAATCGTTAACTTGTCGAGCTTTTGCTGCTCTGACTTTGCAGACACTGAGACATTAAAGTACCCTTCTTTAATAACTGAAGTAGGCCCTTCAATGGTAAGCTGGTGAGCTGATTCATTCGCAAGGGTTGGCGTTGGCAGAAAGCCAATAAAACAAAATAAAAACAAGATATAGCAATAGTTAAAGCTTTTTTTGTTTTTTGTCATTAAGACATCTGCTCGCCAACGCAAGTTGAAATTTCAGGCTATCAGCCAATTATAGCAATTTCAACTGTTTCACGGGGTCATCTGTTTTACGTTGTATACCGTATATGACACAACATAATTTTTACGTTTAGTGGCTTTTAACTTATGAAGTATTTATGCAGCCTGGGGTCGAATATCGATCCTGAAATGAACATCCATCACGCAAAACAGCAGTTACGAACGCTCAGCGGCGACTGCTTGTTCAGCCAAAACATAGCCACGAAGCCGGTTGATATTGATACAAACAACGGTTTTCTCAACGCCTTATTTATTGTCGATACACCGCTTAGCTCAGATGAGCTAAAGCAGCAATTTAACCAAATAGAAGAAGCTCTGGGTCGCGACCGCAGTGACCCGGAAAGAAGCAAAAAAGACAGAACCATCGATATCGATATTTTAGGGCTTCTTGATGAACGCCCTGACGTACCAGACTATTTACAATCACTGACCACAGAGTTAGGGCTTGCCTCATGACAAAAACCGCACTTGTTACCGGCGCTGGTCGCCGTTTCGGCTTTGAAGTCGCCAAAGCACTTATAGAAGACGGCTACAAAGTATTTGCACATTACAACCGTTCAAAAGACGGTGTCGACGAGCTCAGTAAACTAGGCGCTGAGCCGGTTCAGGCCGACTTTACCCGCCAGGATGACGTGAACGCTCTGGTAGCTCAGGTAAAAAAAGACGCCCCTACGCTCGATTTATTGATTAATAATGCGTCCTGTTTTTTCGACAATGATACGGTCGACAATAACCCGGAAGCCCTTGCAGCTGTCTTTCAGGTCCACAATGTTGCGCCCTACCTACTCATTACAGGCTTACAACAGCAGCTGTCGAACTCTGACAATGGGCTTATCATAAATATTACTGATATTTACACCGACAAGCCGTCCACGAATTACATTGCTTATTGTGCAGCGAAAGCAGGTTTAGCTAATATGACTCAGGCTTTTTCTAAAACATTAGCGCCGGACGTGCGTGTTAACGCTATTCAGCCAGGTCCTATTTTATTCCTGCCTGAGCACGATAACGAACATAAAATGCAAGTGCTGGATGAGACGCCGTTGCGTGTAGAAGGTGGCTTAAAGCCCATGATAGACACAGTGCGCTTTTTACGCGACAACCCATTCTTAACGGGCGAATCGATAAAAGTCGATGGTGGCAGAGCGCTTAAGCTATAAAAAAACCCCGGCTGTTGAACCGGGGTTTATCGTTTTAGCTAACTATTACTTAAGCATTTGACGCAGTACGTAGTGCAAGATACCGCCGTTTTTGTAATAGTTCATTTCGTTGCCGGTATCGATACGGCATTTCACCTGGAACTTCTCTTCTGAACCGTCTTTGCGTTTAGCAACAACGTCCAGCATTTGACCTGCTTTCAGGTCACCGTTCAGTCCCAATACAGAAATTTGCTCTTCGCCGGTTAGCTTATGAGCTTCAACGCCCTGCCCGTCGACAAACTGCAGCGGTAGAACGCCCATACCAACCAAGTTAGAGCGATGAATACGCTCATAACTCTCAGCGATAACAGCCTTAACACCCAGCAGACGCGTGCCTTTTGCAGCCCAGTCACGGCTAGAGCCTGTACCGTACTCTTTACCTGCCAACACGACTAACGGTGTGTCGTTTTCCATGTACTTCATGGCGGCGTCGTAAATTGGCATTTGCTCGCCTGTTGGAATGAACTTAGTAAAGCCACCCTCAACATTATCGAGCATTTGGTTTTTAATGCGGATATTTGCAAAAGTACCGCGCATCATCACTTCGTGGTTACCACGGCGTGAACCGTATGAGTTAAAGTCCTTAACCGCAACACCGTTTTCCTGCAAATATTTACCCGCAGGTGAGTCAGGCTTAATTGAGCCTGCCGGCGAAATATGGTCAGTCGTAATAGAGTCCGCGAACACCGCCAGTACATTAGCGTCTTTAATATCGCTTGGGTCTTCCAGCGGCTTATCAATACCTTCGAAGAACGGCGGGTTCTTAACGTAGGTAGACTCGTCCTGCCAATTATAGGTTTTACCTTCAGCAACACTAATGCGCTGCCACTCTTCGTCGCCAGCAAAGACTTCAGCGTATTCCTTGCCGAACATCTGGTTATCAACCATTTTCACCGCTTCTGAAATTTCAGCGCTGCTTGGCCAAATGTCTTTCAAGAATACGTCGTTTCCGTCTTTGTCTTTACCAATAGGGTCTTTGGTTAAGTCAGTACGAGTTGTACCGGCTAACGCATAAGCAACGACTAGCGGTGGTGAGGCCAACCAGTTTGCCTTAACTTCTGGGTGAACACGCCCTTCAAAGTTACGGTTACCGGACAACACTGAGGAAACCGTCAAGTCGCCTTCCTGAATCGCTTCAGTAATTTCATCGTCCAGTGGACCCGAGTTACCAATACAGGTCGTACAGCCATAGCCCACAAGGTTAAAGCCGAGTTTATCGAGGTACTCGTCCAGACCTGCTTTCGCCAAGTAATCAGTAACCACCTTCGAACCAGGTGCCAGTGACGACTTAACCCACGGTTTACGCATTAACCCTTTTTCTATCGCTTTTTGAGCTAATAAGCCCGCTGCCATCATAACGCTTGGGTTTGACGTATTCGTACAAGAGGTAATAGCAGCAATAACAACGTCACCATGTGACAAGCTGTAATCCTTACCTTTTACCGGTACTTCTTTATCTTTCTCAGCTGACTGACCATTCGTCTCAAGAATTAGGTCAAAGTTGCTACCCAGTTGCTCCATGTTGACACGATCTTGCGGACGTTTTGGTCCTGCAAGCGATGCTGTCACATCGCTTAGATCTAACTCCAACGAATCGGTGTATTCTGGTTCGTTGTCGTTGTCACGCCATAAGCCCTGAGCTTTGCTGTATTTTTCAACCAGCTCAATGGTTTCCTCGTCACGGCCAGACAAACGGAAGTAACGCAGTGTTTCATCGTCGACCGGGAAGAAGCCACAAGTTGCACCGTATTCTGGTGCCATGTTCGAGATTGTTGCGCGGTCTGCCAATGGCAGGTTATCTAAGCCCGGTCCGTAGAATTCAACAAACTTACCGACTACGCCTTTTTCACGCAGCATTTGCGTAACTGTTAAAACTAAGTCCGTTGCAGTCACACCTTCGTTGAGTTTACCGGTTAAACGGAAACCAACCACTTCTGGAATGAGCATAGAAACCGGTTGGCCAAGCATTGCGGCTTCAGCTTCAATGCCGCCAACGCCCCAACCCAATACACCAATACCGTTAATCATGGTGGTATGAGAGTCGGTTCCGACTAGCGTGTCCGGGAACGCAAAAGTTTTGCCATCTTCTTCTTTAGTCCAGACACTCTTACCTAAATACTCCAGATTAACCTGGTGACAAATACCAGTGCCCGGCGGCACTACGCGGAAGTTTTCAAATGCGCCCTGTCCCCACTTCAGGAATTCGTAACGCTCTTTGTTACGCTCCATTTCAATGCGGACGTTTTCTTTAAAGGCTTCGGGGCTTGCATACTTATCGACCATAACCGAGTGGTCAATGACCAAGTCGACAGGCGACAGCGGGTTGATGGTTTCAGGGTTGTGCCCTGCTTTATCCACCGCGTCACGCATGGCCGCCAAGTCGACAATGCCCGGCACGCCGGTAAAGTCCTGCATAAGAACACGCGCTGGGCGATACTGTATTTCACGGTCAATTTTCTTATCTTTCTGCCAATCGACCATGGCTTTTAAATCGTCTTCATTCACTGTGCTGCCGTCTTCATTTCGCAGCAAGTTTTCTAATAACACTTTCATTGAAGCCGGAAGTTTTGAAATATCCCCTAGAGCTTCTGCCGCTTTGGGCAAACTGTAGTAATGAAAGGTTTTTCCGTTAACCTCTAATGTACTTAAGGTTTTCAGACTGTCTTTGCCTGACATAGATACTCTCCCATTCGCTTCTTAAGCGTTTTGTTAAGCCAAACGATACTTCTAATATAGACAAACAGAACCGTTTGAGCCACATAAAGTGCTTTCTATGCAAACACAAATCAAAGACTTGTGCCAACACACTGCGCGTTAAATGCTCAGTTAATCCACTATAATCGTTATTTTCTTACTTTATATTACATAGTCCGGAAAAACCGTTTAAGATCAATAAGACTTAAGTTTTAACCAGCATCACAGGACGCAGGAAATGAGCAAGGTACTCGACGACTTATTGAACCTACTGACACTGGAAACCATTGAAGATGGTCTTTACCGCGGCCAAAGTCAGGATTTAGGCTTTGGTGCCGTATTTGGCGGTCAGGTCATTGGGCAGGCTTTATCTGCTGCAAAGGAAACACTGCCGCCAGAGCGTGTAAGTCATTCGTTTCACAGCTACTTTTTACGTCCGGGCGATGCAAAAAAGCCCATTGTTTATGACGTAGAAAATATTCGTGACGGCAAAAGCTTTTCGGCCCGACGGGTGCAGGCTATTCAATATGGCAAGCCTATTTTCTACATGACAGCGTCGTTTCAACAACAAGAACAAGGGTTTGAGCATCAAGATGTGATGCCACAGGTTCCGGGTCCCGAAGGCTTGGTTTCTGACTTGGATATTTATCGCGAGCATGAAGAGCTTATCCCAGCGCCGCTGAGAAATAAGTTTATCTGCGAAAAGCCGATAGAAATGCGCTTTGTTACACCCTATAACCCATTTAAACCCGAGAAAGATGAACCTAAGCGTTATGTTTGGTTAAAAGCCAACGGCAACATGCCTGCGGATACTCGCGTACATAAATACCTATTGGCTTATGCCTCAGACTTTAACTTCTTACCGACAGCCTTGCAGCCTCACGGCGTCAGTTTTGCGCAACCTAATATGCAAGTTGCTACCATTGACCATGCTATGTGGTTCCACCGGGACTTCCGCATGGATGACTGGGTGTTATACGCAATAGACAGTCCTTCGGCCAGCGGGCAGCGTGGACTTGTACGTGGTCAGATTTATACCAGAGACGGTGTTTTGGTCGCATCGACCATTCAGGAAGGTGTTATGAGAGACCGCAGTTAATTGCGGTCTCCCGGGTTTTATCAGGTTAGAGAAACAAAGAACCCTGCAATAGCGGCACTCATCATATTGGCGAGTGTCGCTGCCAATAAAGCTCTCATACCCAGTCGGGCAATATCATGACGACGACTTGGCGCCATGCCACCTAGCCCACCAAGCAAAATAGCAATAGATGAGAAGTTCGCAAAACCACAAAGCACGAAAGTAATAATGACCTGCGAATGCTCACTCATTTGATCTTTGTAATTCACGAAATCGAGGTAAGCGACAAATTCATTAATAACCAGCTTTTGGCCAATGAAGCTACCAGCCAGGTTCGCTTCGTCCCAACTGACCCCTAATACATAGGCAACCGGCTGGAAGACATAGCCAAAGACTTCTTGCAGAGTTAAGTCCGCGTAACCAAACCAGCTACCGACCCAACCAAAAATGCCGTTAATTAATGCAATAAGTGCCACAAAGGCTAACAACATTGCACCCACATTCATGGCTAGCTGCAAACCGCTGGACGCGCCTTGTGCAGCGGCATCAATCACGTTTGCTGAATTTTCTTCAACTTCTATTTCTTCTAAGTCGTTACGTGGCTTCTCGCATTCAGGAATCATCATTTTGGCCATGAGGAACCCTGCCGGAGCTGCCATAAAGCTTGCCGCGATTAGATATTTCAGCTCAACACCAACGCCCGCATAGCCCGCCAATACGGAGCCTGAAACGGACGCCATTCCGCCAACCATCACGGCAAACAATTCCGAACGGGTCATAGTGCCTATGAAGGGTCGCACCATCATGGGCGCTTCGGTCTGCCCCACAAAAATATTAGCTGCTGCCGACATTGATTCCGGACGACTGGTACCTAATAATTTTTGCAGACCGCCGCCAAGAATTCTAATAACCCACTTCATAATGCCTAAGTAATAAAGCACTGAAATAAGTGATGAGAAAAAGACAATAACGGACAACACCTGAATGGCGAACACAAAACCAAAGTCTTCGGACGCTAAGTTGCCAAAAAGAAAATCGATACCCGCTTTTGTATAACCTATAACGGTCGAAACACCTTGCGCGAACCCAAACAGCATTTCGCGCCCTATAGGCACATAAAGTACAAATCCGGCAAGCACCACTTGAATAGCAAACGCACCGAGAACGGTGCGCCAGCGGATAGCTTTACGGTTAGTAGAAACCAAATAAGCAACGAGAAAAATAATGGCAATGCCAAGAATACTATTCATAAGAAAACCAGTTTATTCCGCCAGCAACTGACGTATTTTTGTTTTTATAATGTCAATGGCTATTTCGTTCTGGCCACCGCGAGTGACAACAAGATCTGCATACTGCTTGGATGGGAAAATAAAGTCAAAAAACGCCGGGCGCACGTACTGCTCATACTGTTCAGTAACAGACTGTAGTGTTCTGCCACGCTCCTCAATATCGCGCTTAATACGACGCAGCAAGCAAATATCCAACGGCGTATCCATAAATACGGAAATGTCGAACTGTTCGCGAAGCTTTTCGTCCGTCAGCAGCAAAATACCTTCAACCATAACCACCCTTGCCGGTGCGACTTTAATACTTTCAGGCAAGCGAGTGTGTGTTTTGTGACTGTATTGTGGCATTTCGACTGCTTCGCCAGCTTTCAGCTGCTTGAGGTGTTGCATGAGCAAGTCATGCTCAAACGCTGCAGGCTGGTCATAATTTGTAAGAACGCGCTGCTCCATTGTCATATGACTTTGGTCGCGGTAATAGGCATCCTCGGCGAGAATGGCGATACCGTCAGTGCCGAGTTCGGCCACTAACTCCTGATAAACCGTTGAGGCAAACAAGCTTTTACCTGATGCTGAAGCCCCTGCTATTGCTATAACTGTCGTCTTACTCACAAGATACCGTATCTATTTGCTGCAAACCGCGCGCAATTATCCTTGATTGTCTGTGTAATTAAAAGACTTGACTAAGACCTTATTTCACACAAACAACCCTCCATCATTTCAATATGTTTAATTTCGTTACAATTTAATAGCCCTTTTCATGAGCATAACAAGCCGTCCTTTCGTATAGTAGACGAGCTTATAAAAACAAATTGGGAACAACGATGAAAATGATGAAAACCCTCACTGCAGTGGCAGTGACAACAGTATTATTAGGCGGCTGTCAGTCAACCAGCTCTGCTAATAACACCACGGCCGTTAGCCAGTCACAATTTCCAGAAGTTAAAGTCGATTATGAGACTTTTACTTTAGATAACGGTTTAACCGTTGTTGTGCATGAAGATCGCAAAGCGCCAATTGTTGCTGTTAACGTCTGGTATGCCGTTGGCTCTAAAGACGAAAAACCCGGTAAAACTGGTTTTGCCCATCTGTTTGAACACTTGATGTTCAATGGTACTGAAAACTACGACGATGAGTACTTCGGTCCCTTCGAGCGTGCTGGTGCAACCGAAATGAACGGCACCACCAACAATGACCGCACCAACTACTTTGAAAATGTCCCGACTCCTGCGCTTGATATGGCGTTATGGATGGAGTCGGACCGCATGGGTCATTTGTTAGGCGCTGTGACTCAAGAAAAACTCGACGAACAACGTGGCGTTGTGCAAAACGAGAAGCGCCAGGGCGAAGCTCAGCCATACGGTAAAGCCTGGAGCTACATTGCCGAGCAAACATTCCCGGAAGGTCACCCTTATTCATGGTCGGTTATTGGCTCCATGGAAGACTTAAATGCGGCAACTCTGGACGACGTCCATCAATGGTTTAAAGATTATTACGGTGCTGCAAACGCGGTATTAGTTTTAGCCGGTGATATTGATGTTGAAACCGCTAAAGAGAAAGTGACTAAATATTTTGCAGATATTGGTCCGGGCAAGCCTCTGAAAAAACAAGAAGCCTGGGTTGCTAAGCGCAATGAAACTAAACGTGCGACTATGGAAGACCGTGTTCCAGCCGCTCGTGTATATAAAGTTTGGAATACCGCGCAAATGGGTACGGCTGACTCCGAATACCTTGAGCTATTTGCTGATATCCTTGCTAACGGTAAAAACTCACGTCTTTATGAGCGCTTAGTATACGAAGAGCAAATTGCCAGCTCAGTCGGCGCGTTCCAATATGGTCGTACTCTTGCCGGGCAGTTTATGATTACCGCTGATGCAAAAGCGGGCGTCGAGCTCGAGCAAATTGAAGCCATCATTAACGAAGAACTGGAACGTCTAATTAATGAGGGACCAACGCAAGCTGAACTACAACGCACTAAATTCAGTAATACAGCTAACTTTGTCCGCCGCGCTGAAAAAGTAGGTGGCTTCGGTGGTAAGTCAGACATTCTAGCCTCTGGCGCCGTCTACCACGATAACCCTGGCTTCTATGCTCAGGAAATGGAGTGGACCAAGCAAGCAACCGTTAGTGACGTTCAAAATGCGGCTCAACAGTGGCTTTCAAGCGGTGATTTCGTTCTGAACGTTGTTCCACAACCAAACTACACGGCGCAGGAAACGGATGCTGATCGTTCTGAGCTTCCGAACGTGGGTGACTTACCACAATTAGAGCTGCCGGAAGTTGAACAATTTACACTATCGAATGGCTTAGACGTTTACTTAGCACAACGTACCGATACGCCAACCATCGAAATGAGCTTAGTCTTTGACAGTGGTTACGCCTCTGACGTTGGCGGCAAACTGGGCACGGCAAGTTACACTATGTCGATGCTAAAAGAAGGTACTGAGAGTCTGAGTTCGCTAGAGTTGAGTGAACGTCTGGAGTCTTTAGGGACTAACCTGAATGCATCAGCTAGCCTGGATAGCTCGCGCATTAGTATGGACACACTGAGCGTTAACTTTGCAGAAAGTCTGGGGCTTATGAATGACGTGCTGCAAAACCCAGCTTTCTCAGAAGAAGAAATTGAACGTAAGCGCTCAAACTGGATTGAAGGTATTCGCAAAGAAGAAGCTCGCCCTCAAACTCAGGCTTTGCGAGTTCTGCCAGGCTTAATGTTTGGTGATGGCCATGCTTACAGCCAACCATTAACAGGCTCTGGTACAGTCGAGTCTATTAAGTCTTTGACGCGTGACGACTTAGTTGAGCACGCACAAACCTGGCTACGCCCGGATAACGCAAAACTGGTTATTGTAGGTGATACCACAGTAGAGCAGGCTAAATCTCTGCTGGAAGAGCAATTCGCCAGCTGGCAGGCTCCAGTAACGCCTAAACCTGAAAAAACCTTGGATGCATCTGCTGCGTCAGACGAAAACCGAGTGTTCTTAATTGATAAGCCAGGAACACCGCAGTCACTGATTATAGCGGGTCAGCTAGCACCTTCGGGTCAGGTCGATAACGCCGACACTGTCGATGTCATGAATACAATTCTTGGCGGCAGCTTCACCAGTCGCTTAAACATGAACCTTCGCGAAGACAAAGGTTGGTCTTACGGCGCACGTTCTATTTGGCTAGACAACGAAGGCCCGGGACTATTGATGGCGCTTGCGCCGGTTCAAACCGACAAGACCCAAGAGTCTATTCAGGAGATTGTCAAAGAGTTTACTCAGTATGAAGACGACAAGCCGGCCACTGACGACGAACTTGCTAAAGTTAAAGCGAACAAAACCGCTAAACTGCCTGGTGCTTATGAAACCAAAGGTGCCTTGTTAGGCGGTCTAGTCAGTACCTTTAACAAAGGCAAAGACGTTGAGTATCTTGAGTCTTATGGCCAGCGTATTAACGCTATAACGTTGGATGATATTCAACAAAGCGCCGACAAGGTGTTAACGCCAAACGCAATGACCTGGGTTATTGTTGGTGACTTAGCTGAAATTGAAGATAAGGTTCGCGAGTTGAACCTGGGTGAAGTCACGATTCTTCAAAGTGACGAAGAATAAAAAATAAGACTCGCTCAATAAAGAAGCCCCGGCTTAATCGTTAAGCCGGGGCTTCTTTATGCCTTAAAGCACATTAATGCATCGAGCCACTAGGCGCCAAATAACTGCTCAGCGCGGCTATGCAGAATCCAGCTGGTGAGAATGTACTTGTCGTTTGAAACCGGCATTCTGCCGCGGTGTGTATGCGTGAAATAAGCAGGCGCTATGACCATTTGCCCAGCCTTAGGTTTTAGCGAACGTTCTTGATAATAAAAATCAGTTTCGCCACCTTCTTCCACATCATTCAAGTAATACATAAACAGCAACGCCCGGTGCAGTGGCTCGGTCGAGCTTTTTTGCGGAAATGTTTCGCAATGCCAGTAATTATAGTTACCCTCACCTTTTCGGTATCGCTGCATTTGAATAGCACCCACTCGAAACAACTTTTGCATAATAGCCATTTCATTGCCTTTGGCTATTTCATCAAAGTTTTCATGGGTCAAAGGCGTTGGTTGTTGAGTTTTAGGGTGTTGCAGTGTCAGTGCGACCGGCGCAATTAGTGCAAAATGATACTTTTTAAAGTACTGCAGTGCATGGTCTGCTGTCGTTTTCTGTATTTTTAACAGTAACTCCTGATATTCCGGGTGGGAATTTAGCATTAAGTCCGTACTGGACTTTTTACTGGTATCAACACCACCGCCTGTTCGTCCCTGAAAGGTATGTGCGGAGTTCTCAAAAGTCGTTATCAATTGTTCGCAAAATTCCGGCGATAACGCGTTATCGTAGGTTTCAATAAAATCAGGCATAGGAAAAATCAGTTTAGTAATCGGTTTACTTCGGGGCTTGGTTTGCCGATGTAATAGCCTTGCAAATACTCAATATTCTGGCTACACAAATAGCTATTCACTTCTTCGTTTTCGACAAACTCGGCAACAATAGGAATGTTTAATTCCTTACAGATACTTATCATGCCATTTAAAATACTGGCACTGGTCTCATCGTAAAGCACATTCTGAACAATACTGCCGTCAATTTTTAAGTAGTCGGGCCGAAGGCTGATAAGCCTAGAAAAGTTTGAATACCCCACACCAAAGTCATCAATCGCAATTTGACCACCCAGTTGCCTTACCTCTTTAGCAAAGGTCTGAACTTTCTCAAAGTCCTCAGTCGACTCTGTTTCGGTTATTTCAAATATCAATTGCGCCTTTTTGTGCTCCATCAGCACATAACGTATGAAGTTAACGGTTTTATCGTTGAGTATGTCTTCAATGGATAAATTCACAGATATAGCGACGCCAAATTCCTCAGACGCTAATACCGCCTGCTCTATGACTGAGCGAGTAATTTCACAGTAATAACGCGTCGTTTTTGCTTTATCGAGGAACATTCCTGGCGGCAAGTCACTATTATTGTCTCGCATTCTGACAAGAGCTTCGTAATAACTTGGGCGTTCTTTCGAGGTACTCTTAATTGGCTGGTAATAATTAATGAAACGATGGTCAGTGATAGCGGACTGAATCTTCGGAATCCAATTGATCTTGTTTTCTTTTAAGAACTCGCGCTCTCGTACCACTTCAATTTTATGGCCAGAGTAAATTGCCTTCGCCTTTGACAGTGCACTTTCTGCCAACTGCAGGTGTTTGTTATCTCCTACGCCCATACCTATTGCCACGTCCAAATTCGCTTCTACGTCACGAACCTGAAGCTTTAAGTCTGACAATGATTCGTAAAAATGCAGCAGGTGACTTTCAAAAAGCGTGGGGATCATCCGAAAGTCGGGAATCAGAGCAAACTTGTCGCTATACAGGCGATAAATATTAATATGGTTAGGTTTTAACTGGTTCTGAGCCCAAAGACTGAACTTTCGGAGCAGTTCATCGCCGAAATCTAAGCCGTAAAAATCGGCATAACTACGGAATTTGCGAATGTCGAGTACCGCTAGGCACTGCGCTTTAACACGCTTTAAGTCATTTAGCAGGTCGACCCGCGTCGGCAAACCTGTTACCCGATCATAACGAGCTTCCTGCAAAAGCTCATCTAAATAAACTTCACGGGAAATATCCTGAAACAGCAAGACTAGCTCGCTCAAACTACCTTTCTCGTCGTACAGCGGTATCGTCATACAACGGCACCAGTTAGTGCGGGTATTACTTTCCAGGCAAACAGTACCATTCCAGCTATTCCCCGACTCAATAGCGTAGCTAATCACTTCTTTTATATGATCACGGTTATCAGGGTGCAGAAAGTTGTGAAACGGTGTTGTTTGTTTCAGGTAGTGAATATCGAGCAGCTTATGCATGGAGTCACTTAACCACCGAATGTGACCAGACGGAGACAGTCGGGCACAAAGCGCAGTAGACTCTAGTGTATTTATGTACTGCTTTAACAAAAATTGATCACGCATTCGCGCTTGGTTACCTCAGCAACTCAATATAGATGTTAGCTTTTTGTAATGTAACGAATTCGATAGGATAATAACAGCCCGCAACAGCAGATATTTCTTTAAATTTACGGTCTAGCTTGCGTATAATCCACTCGCTTTTACAAACTTGACTAAAATTTAGGCGTTTTCTCAATGAAACACATTGTTTTCTCTTTATTGATTCTTTTAGCTTTACCCTTCACGGCAACGGCAGAAAAATACTGGTCAGACACCAGCCTTACCTATTTGAACGGCGGTGACTATGAAGTTGGCGACCCCGATCGCCAGGTCATCACCCTGGAATATGTCGGCGGTTACAGCTGGGGTAAAATATTCGCATTTGGCGACAGACTCGAGTCTGACAACGGCGACACCGAAACCTATATTGAGGTATCTCCGGAAGTCTACTTTGTCGAATTCGAAGACAATTTAGTGAACAACTTAAGCTTTACTACAACAGCAGAAATTGGCGATGGTTTTACTCATTACCTGTATGGTATTGGCGCCGCTTTTGACTTACCGGGCTTTCAGTTCTTCGAAATTGACGCGTACAGAAGAAACAACGACGGTTTTGAAAACAACTATCAGGTAACGCTGTCATGGGGCCTGCCTTTCTCCATTGGCGAAACCGAGTGGATGTACGACGGCTTTTTAGATTACACGTCTGGCATTAGTGGCGTTGGCCCAGCCAATATGAACTTTACTTCCCAGTTAAAGTGGAACCTGGCACCGTATTTCGACCTATCTGCGCCATTTTACGTTGGTGTTGAGTACGTTTACTGGCGCAACAAGTTTTACATTGATGGTGTTAATGAGAAAAACCCGAACTTATTGATTAAATGGCACTTTTAAGTGCCATTTTCTTATAAATGGTAAACACTTTGATAATCCGCGACATCTACGTCGAAAGATGTTGTTCGCATAAGATGGTCGCGAAATGTTTCTAAGGCGTCCAGCTCCCCATGCACTAACTGAACTGCCGTATTTGGCTTTAATTCAGACTGTTTCAGCCACTGCGTAATTTCTTCATAATCGGCATGGCCCGACAAGCCCTCCAGGGCTCTTATGCGGGCTTTTACCGGCAACCATTGGCCATGCAATTTAATCGACTCCACACCCTGTAACATCTTAGCACCGCGCGTACCGCCTGCCTGATGACCACTGAATAACACCGTAGCACGATGGTCAGCCAGCCAACGCTTAAAATGGTGCAATATACGGCCGCCGGTCGCCATACCACTGCCGGCTATAATAATATGTGGGCCCGACTGCGATGCAATCGCTTTCGATGCATCCACCGAGCGGGTGTATTCCACTTTATTAAAAGTATTCTGGCACTGAGCATCGGAAAGTTTATGCAACTCATGAAAGCGCTGATACAAACCAGACACGTTAATGGCCATTGGCGAGTCCAGGAAAATAGGCTGTCGCGGAATACGCTTTTCGTCCATCAATTTCACAAGCAAATACTGCAGCAACTGCGCTCGTCCTACCGAAAAACTCGGAATTAATAACACACCACCAGACTGAGAAGTCTCATTAACCACTTCAGCAAGCTGCTCTTCCGTACTTTCTGTGTCAGCATGTCGTCTGTCACCATACGTTGACTCGAGCATCAACAAATCGAGGTCTGGCAAAGGCTCTGGTGGGTACATCATAATGTCGTTGGGACGTCCAATGTCGCCGGAAAACCCTACTCGCTTACCATCGGCTTCAAGAATCACGCTGGCAGCTCCTAAAATATGACCTGCCTTGCGCAGGGTTATGGTGATATCGCCGATAGAAAACTGCTGATGATACTCCACGCCCTGAAACAACGTCATGGACGCTTTTGCGGTCGCTTCATCATAAAGCGGCTCAGGCTTTTCATGCCGACTGAGCTTATGTTTACCGAGATACTTGGCGTCCTCTTCTTGTATACGACCACTGTCCGCCAGCAAGATATCACACAAGCCAACCGTTGCATGATGCGTAAACACAGGACCACGGTAGCCATTTTTATATAAAACCGGAATAAAACCGGAATGGTCTAAATGCGCATGTGTCAGAACAACACCGTCAACGTTCTGAATACCCATTGGCAAAGGCTGCCAATTACGTCGGCGTAACCACTTATAGCCCTGAAACAACCCACAGTCGACCAATAGACGAGTAGATTCGGTTTCGACTAAATATTTTGAGCCGGTTACGGTCTCTGCACCGCCTAGAAATACAATTTTCATACAGCGTCCTTTTCAATGCGATCACGGCCGTTGCGTTTTGCCTGCAATAGCGCTCTATCTGCTCGGTCGATAGTGACCATTATGTGTTCATTTTTCGACACCTGCGCAACACCAAAGCTACAGGACAAACGTTCTGAAAGCGATGATATTGTTATTCTTGATATCGCCTCTCTCAGTTTATGCGCAACACCAACAGCTCCGCTTTGATCGGTATCAGGCAATAAGATCATAAATTCATCACCGCCAAAGCGACCGAGTATGTCGGACTCACGCAGTTGCGTATTGACCGCCTGAGTAATTTCAACAAGTGCTGAGTCACCGATAATATGTCCGTAAATATCATTAATTGACTTAAACTTGTCGACATCGAACATAATGACCGAAATAGGCTTATTGCGCCGTTTCGCCATTTTTAATAATAAGTCAGCCTGCTGCATAAAGTGTTCGCGAGAAGCGGCGCTTGTTAAGCCGTCTTGCGACACCTGATGGGTCAGATATTGGTTGTGCGCGATAAGCGCCGGGACCGTTAGTCCAAACCAAGCACTTGAGGCAATAACGGTTACCGCAAACTGATACACTATAGCGTAGTCCATTAAACCTAATAAACCGATAGAAAACGCCGTAATTGTGCTAAAAACAGCAAGCGCAATAGCCGTTTTTAATGGCGATTCGGTGTAAGAAATCCAAAGCAGGGGTAGTATTAAGAAAAAGACGACAAAAGCCGCTTCTTCATAGCTCGAAAACTTAGAAATGATCAAGCAAACGGCCAACATAACCAATGTAATCAGCAGTTTACTGGCAAAAGACGACCAACTCCCTCCCCCTTCTGTGAACTTTAAACCGCCCAGCCAACGCTCGATTTGAGGATAACGCCAACTGACCAACGCAATGAAAATAGGAGTGAGTACGATAACGCCACTTAAATCGCCAATCCACCATGGCAGCCAGGTGTACCAAAGTGCCTCAGGCTCAAGCAAACTGCCGGAAATCATGACTTCAGTACCCAGCCAAGCCGCGCAAAATGACGACAACGCAGCTATTCCCAAAAACGTCATAATAGTGCTGGATAAACCGTGGCTGCCCAACCGTATTAGCTTAGAACGAAGTAGCCATGCGCCCAGAAAATAAGGCACAGTATGAGCCACGCCAAAAGTCACACCAGTAACCAGCAACTCTTTAACAGGTGTTTGGTCACCGTATAAATCTGAGACCCATAAAGTGGTAATTACGCCTCCCAGCAATATTGCCGGAAACGCTCGCCAACTCATGACCAAAAAAGCCGCAAATGTCAGACCTGCCGGTGGAAACCAAATACTGGCGTGCGGGCCGTACTCCATAACAGCGGCAACACGCCACAAGAGTACCCAGGCCAGAATCAGTAAAATTGTTCGTAGTAGGTGTTGGCGCAAAATAAGCTTCTTTTTATTTTTCGTTATGCTTCTAACTGTTATCAAAAAACGCCCAAAAGGCAACCTTTAGTGTATTGACGAAGGCAATTTAACTTGCTTCACTCAAAGTTAATAAGGAGTGAATAATGACGCAGCAATACCCTAAAGCGGACCAGTTTATGGCCAGTACGCATGAGGTTGAAAACCAGCCCCAGCCTTTGGAGAACTATAACCTTTATTTAGCCGATACTGCGCTACAAAGTGCTGTTGAGCGAGAAGGGGCCAGCTGGGCATTTTCTGACCTTATTGCCTTTGGTGAGCTGGCAGGCCAACGTGAAAGTATTGAACGCGGCTTTCAGGCTAACAAATATCAGCCAGAGCTTCGCACCCACGACCGCTACGGACACCGTATTGACCAAGTCGATTTTCACCCCAGTTACCATCAACTAATGACAACAGCGATTGAACACGGCCTGCACGCAAGCCCGTGGAGCGACCCCAAACCGGGAGCTCATGTGGCACGAGCTGCCAAGTATTATTTGCATACTCAAGTCGAAGCCGCCCACGGCTGCCCTATTACCATGACTTTTGCCGCTATTCCGGCATTGCGTCATCAACCAAATTTGTTGCGGGAATGGGCGCCAAAAATTATGGCTCGCACCTATGATCCCAGTAACCGCCCGCATACCGAGAAAAACGCAGTAACCATTGGTATGGCTATGACTGAGAAACAAGGCGGCTCTGACGTAAGAAGAAATACGACGAGGGCTTACCCTATTGGCCAAACAGGCCCTGGCGAAGCTTATGAATTGGTTGGGCATAAGTGGTTTGTGTCGGCGCCTATGTGTGATGCGTTTCTAGTGTTAGCCCAAACCGATAATGGGTTGTCTTGCTTTTTAGTTCCCCGCTGGCGTCCCGACGGATCTAAAAACCCACTACAAATACAACAACTCAAACAAAAAATGGGCAACGCCGCCAACGCATCCAGCGAAACCGAATTGCGCGGAGCTTTGGGCTGGATGGTCGGCGAAGAAGGTCGCGGTGTTCGCACTATTATTGAAATGGTCGCTACCACTCGCTACGACTGTATGATTGGCTCCTCTTCCGGTATGCGCCAGGCCGCTGCTCAGGCCATACACCATGCCTCAAACCGGGAAGCTTTCGGTGCTCGGTTAAGCGAACAACCACTCATGCAAAATCTCCTGGCCGACCTGGCACTAGAAAGCGAAGCCGCCATGACCTATACCATGCGCATAGCTCGCGCAATGGACAACCAAGACAATGAGCACGAAAAGCTGCTGTCCCGCATTGCTACGCCCATTGGCAAATACTGGATTTGTAAGCGCACACCTAACCACGCCTATGAGGCGATGGAGGTTATTGGTGGTAGTGGAGTGATGGAAAACCACATTATGCCACGCCTTTTCCGGGAGTCTCCGGTTAACGCAATATGGGAGGGTAGCGGTAACGTTCAATGTCTGGATATTTTGCGTGCTATTGAGAAGCAACCTGACGTTCTCGATGCCTACTTTATGGAATTACAGAAAGCGCAGGGAGCGAATAGACATTTTGATACATTTTTGAATGACATAAAGTCCGAGTTTACAGACACCAACACGCTGCAATACCGGGGCCGAATCATAGCCGATAAAATGGCACTTGGCTTACAAGCGGCGTTATTGCTTCAACACTCAACTAGCGACGTTGCCGATGCATTTTGCCTAAGCCGTCTAGCCTCAAACGGAGGCTTAAATTATGGGACAATGCCGACAGAAGTTAACTGTGCTGCGATCGTCGAAAGGGCCGCGCCAACAAGCGGATAAAAAGTTCACCAATAATTGCGAGCACTAAGCCACAAACTAAGCCAAATAAAATGGCGCCCGGGTTCAACTTGACGGTGTAGGAAAAGTCGCTTCTTACTTCCTGCTGAATATCTGCTACTGGAGAAACAAAGGCTTGGGTATATGCGCTCCAGACATTTTCGTTAAATTCATTCAAGGCACGAAGTAATAACTGGTGGCGCTGATAAATAGCGCTGATGCTTTGCCCTCCTTCCTGAAAAACAACATCATCGCTGGCTTCATAGTGAGCAATGAGTTGCTCAATATCACCATCGAAAAATTTCTCAGCTTCATCTCTGAACTCATCGAGGCTTCGTTCCGATTCTACTAGGTGAGCATTGAGGCTTTTACCATACTGGTCGACGAAGCCCGGTATCTGAATGCCTGCCAGTACGCCAAAAATCAACAAAATAATTCGCAGGTAAGATGTGAAAACGCCCATGCTCTCTCCTTACATAGCCTAAAGCTACTCTAGGCCAGACCATGGTCAATAATCAAACAAAATTACACGACTTAACGCAAGAGAAGCTAACCGGTCAGAACAACGGCATTCTTACCTTCTTTTTTCGCCTGGTACATGGCTCGATCTGCGCGTGCCATAATGTTTTCAACGGTATAGTGCTCTGATGGTTTATCACACTGGCACAGGCCAATAGACAAGGTTACTGGCAAGTTCGCATGCCCTATTCCACTGACCAACTCGGCTCTTAAACGCTGCATCATTTGCTCTGCGTCATTGGCTGTAATCATTGGATGAATAGTGGCGAATTCATCCCCGCCAATTCGGGCAACATAATCGGTATGGCGGCTGTGCAGGCGAATAAGCTCAGCAATTTTTTGCAGGACTTCATCACCGTACTGATGACCATATTCATCGTTAATGTCTTTAAAGTCGTCCAGGTCGATAAAGCTGACTGCGAACGGTGTGCCGTGCTGTTCCAGCTGCGCAATTTCATCAGTCAGTTGAGTGGTGAATGCTCGGCGGTTCATAATGCCGGTAAGATGATCAGTCAGCGCCTGGCGCTTTTCAAACTCAAGCTCTAAACGAATTTTGTCTTCTGCTTTTTTCAGCAAGGTATAGTCTCGAACTATCGCAATACCAAACAGTTCACCGTCAATTTCCATTTGGTTCAGCATGATATCGACGTAGAACTTAGAGCCATCACGTCGTACGGCGGGAAAGATTAAGCCATTCCCCATGGAGCGCCGCCCCGGATGTTTAAAAAACTTAGAGAGATGCTCGTCATGCTTTTCCCGAAACTCTTCCGGTAACAAACAGTTAAGTGGCATTTTCAACATAGAAGAGGACGAATAGCCAAACATTGCGGCGGCCGCTTGATTCACTGCAACAATAAAGCCATGCGGGTTTATAACAACTGCACCATCGGGAATAATTTCCAGAAAATCAGTAAAGGCGTGTTTTACTTCCATGAGCAGTTCTCCGTTACAGCGCAGTCCGTTTTAAAGCGATAAGTTTGTCTTGGCTAAGATAACCAATATATAACAGTTTTGTTGAAGCATTAAGCAGAATCACCGGTCAGCTCACAAGAAAAAACGCATTCCGAAACGATAGTTGATGCAGATCAAAAATAATAACTAAAACTGTGCTGGTACGGCTGTGTTATAATGCAGCGAAATTCACAGCAACTGTGATGTCTATTTAAATAAAATTCCCGGAGCTTCATGTCCACAGAACAAAATCAGAGCTCGTTCCAGTCACTAGGACTGAACGACAATATCTTACGAGCCGTTACTGAGTGCGGTTATACCACCCCTACCCCGATTCAAGAGCAAGCCATTCCTACCGTAATGAAAGGTCATGACTTACTGGCAGCGGCACAAACCGGAACCGGGAAAACAGCAGGCTTCACGCTTCCTTTATTGCATAACTTGTCTTCGACGAAGACAGAAGGTAAGCCTGTTATTCGAGCGCTAATATTAACACCGACACGTGAGTTAGCAGCTCAGGTTGAGGACAACCTCAACACCTACGCAAAGTACACAGGCCTCAAATCGCTGGTCATTTTCGGTGGCGTGGGCATAAACCCGCAAATTAATGCGTTACGTCGCGGCGTCGATATCTTAGTCGCAACACCAGGACGACTGCTTGATCACAGCCGTCAGGGTACCGTCGATTTAAGCAAGATTGATGTGCTGATATTAGATGAAGCTGACCGGATGCTAGACATGGGCTTTATTCATGACATTAAAAAAGTCATGAAGCTGATTCCTGAACAGCGTCAGACCCTGCTCTTCTCAGCCACTTTTTCTAAAGAGATTAAAGCGTTGGCTCAGCAGTTTATGCATCAACCTAAACTGGTTGAAGTTGCACGCCAGAATGCAGCAGCAGATACAATTGAGCAGCGTGTCTACCCTGTCGATAAAAAACGCAAACGCGAGCTATTAAGCTACCTAATTGGCAGCAGAAACTGGCGACAAGTGTTGGTGTTTACCCGCACCAAGCACGGCGCAAACCGCTTGGCGACTCAACTCACTGACGATGGCTTACCGGCGATGGCTATTCACGGTAATAAGAGCCAGGGCGCCAGAACCAAAGCCTTAGCACAATTTAAGGCAGGTAAATTACGAGTCTTAGTCGCGACGGATATCGCTGCGCGCGGCATTGATATCGACGAATTACCTCACGTTATTAACTTTGAGTTACCGCAGGTTGCCGAAGACTATGTGCACCGCATTGGACGTACCGGTCGAGCCGGCAGCGAAGGCGAAGCCGCTTCTTTGGTCTGCGTTGACGAACATAAGTTGCTACGCGACATTGAAAAGCTGACCAAGAATGAGATACCGAAAGAAGTGGTTCCGGGTTTTGAGCCCGATCCGAGCATAAAACCTGAGCCTATCCAAAAGCCCAGAGGTAGCCGGCCAAATAACTCGCGCCGTGCGCCGAGACAAAACCGCCCGGCGACACGACGCTAGCCACTTCACTGTCGGCTGGGTTTTACTTCAAAAAATCCAGCCCGCCAGTTACTGCAGCGACCTGAGCTTCAATACACTGCTCAGGCGTTGCTTTGGGGCTGTCGGGGTAAACTTCTGTGGTTGTGGCGTACTCTGCTTTACTGAAGCTAATGCAAAGTCCCAGCTTAGACGTTGGCAGTAAAATAACACCTCGCTGCGAAATGTCTTCGCCAATCAGTTTATTTTCATCATCAGCATCCGCTATGTGAGTGACTTTCTCAACAGAGTCCAGTACGGCCTTTTGGAATTCCGGGTAAGGCTTTTCGGCATTACCGACCAAATAGAAGCCGTCAGGGATATTCCAGTTAGTATTCACGGTACCATCCATTGCGGCTTTTGCCGGACGAAACTCACTGTTGTCAGTATCTGTGGTTTCATGCAAGTCAATGTGCGCCAGAATATCTACGCCTAAATCCGCAACGTACTTCATAATATGAGCGCACTCGCCAGCCGGTGATTCAGCAACAAACGAACGGTTAGGATCAATAGCTGCCGGATTCCAGCGATTAATGGTTTCATAGCCCCACGGACTTAAACACGGTGCAACAACAACGTTAAAGTTCTCTGCATAGCTATTGGCTTGGGTTTCTATAAAACGCAACGCACCGTGAACACCACTTGTTTCGTAGCCGTGTACACCACCAGTGACTAATACCGTCGGTTTATTACTGTCCCAACTCTTAGTTTTCACCGCGAATAACGGGTAAGTAGCGCTTTCGTAAGCCAACTCGCCATAGTGTTCAACGTCAAAGTCGTCTTTAAATGTCTCTATTTTGCTAACAACATCATCAAAGTATGAACGCTTTTGAGTTTGCTCCGCTAACCATTGCGCTTTTTCTTCCGCACCCCATGGTTTACCCGGAGTACCAATGTGGTAAATCGTTTCTTGCGTCATAGCCTGATCCTATTTATTACGTCTTTTAAAGAGAGACTGCTATATTACCAAAGTCTTCTCGAGCACCAAAGCTATGCTGCCTTGGTCGCCTCTTTATTGCCCGCTTTATTCTCTACTTTCTCTGCCTGTGCTTTTTCTGCTTTCGGCTTTTTCGGTTTCTTGGCGCCGAGAGCAATTAAAACATTTTCTCGTTCTTTCGCTAAAAACATCGCCATATCTTCAAGCTGCTTGTCGTCAGTAAAAAGCTCGCTGCTTTCAATTAAGGGCGTTAGCGCCTCTGCCATATCCAACATTTTATCGTGTGCATCAGCTTCGGCTTTCGAGGTAAATGTCATTTTTTCGGCTCCATCGCGAATCACTACGTATTGGGTTACTACAGCCATGGTTGTGTCCTTTGCTGAGGTTTACAGATACTGGTTATTTGTACAGTATAAAGCAAGTAATTGCAATAGCTGCCACATTCGCTAAACTGCGCACTCTTAACAAAGACGATAAGTACAGGAATACAGCCAGCCCCATGACTCAGTTCTCCAAAGCACAAGTTCGACTGGCTATATTTGCCATGGCCATTGGCAGTTTTGCTATTGGTATCGGTGAGTTCGTGATTATGGGTTTGCTGCCTGACGTCGCTACCGATTTTAATACTGACACGCGTACAACCGGGCACTTAATCAGTCTTTACGCTTTAGGTGTTGTTGTCGGTGCGCCACTTATTACTATCCTCTTTGCGCGCTTTCCTCGTAAGCCTATGCTACTCATACTGTTGTTCGTTTTCGCTATTGGTAATTTTGCCAGCGCATCGGCCGATAATTACTTTTTGCTGCAAATTTTACGATTTCTAACTGGTCTGCCGCATGGGGCTTATTTTGGCATAGCCTGTTTGGTCGCTGCCGATATGGTACGCCGGAACCAACGCGGTATGGCTGTCACTATGGTTATGATGGGCCTTACCATCGCCATTTTGGTTGGTAACCCTCTAGCCACATGGCTCGGGCAGCTCATCGACTGGCGTACGGTCTACCACACTGTTGGTGCATTAGGTTTAGTTGCACTGGTTATGATTGCACTTGTGGTTCCACAACATCCAAACGAACAAAAAACCTCTGCTCGAGGCGAAATGAGAGCCTTACAGAACCCACAGGTTTGGCTAACGCTGGCTATTGGCGCTATCGGTTTTGGCGGCATGTTTGCGGTTTTAAGCTACATAGCCCCCACCTTGATTAACGCTACCGGACTGGCTCCCCACTGGATACCTATTGCATTGCTTATCTACGGTATCGGCTCGTTAGCAGGAAGTTTAGTCGGCGGTTGGGCAGCGGACCGAAGCCTTAAGTTAACGATTGGTGGCTCACTTATTTGGTCTGCAGTTGTACTAGGTATTTTCCCCTTTACGCTAGAAAGCATTTGGAGCGTTATGCCAATGGTCCTGCTACTTGGCAGTGCAGCGGCTTTGGTTCCCGCGCTTCAGGTCCGCCTTATGGATGTAGCGGGAGAAGCACAAACCTTAGCCGCATCGCTGAATCACTCCGCATTTAACGCGGCCAACGCCTTAGGCGCCTGGCTCGGTGGTTTAGCTATTGTTTCACCACTGAGCTGGCAAGGTACCGGTTGGGTCGGCTGCGGTTTGTCCCTCGCAGGCTTATTGCTATTCTGGATCACTAAAGAACACAGCCGTAAAGCGCCCGATATTATTAGCCTTTAGTCTCGCCGTTGATGTGCAATTCGCGCAACTCTTCGTCGGGCTTTGCGTACGACAAACGCGCTGCGCGAGAGGTCAAGTGATAACCATCTAGTCCGGAAATAGTCATAGTACCCAGACCTTCAATGTCGATATAACCATCACTTTGAACTACATCCTCTTGTACATCGACCCAACGCACTTCGCCAACAATAAGCGCCGTGTCGTTGTGTTGTATCGGAATAATTTCAACCAATTGCATACCAATACGCAAAGAGCTCTCAGCCACATAGGGCGCGTGAAAACCATCCATAAACTCAGGTGTTAGGTCACAAGCATCAAACTCGGACTGCTCTCTCGGGTAGCGGGCAGAGGTTTTATGCGCCCTTTTAAAAAAGCTCTCGCCAACATGATTAATAGTATACACACCACTTTCCTCGATATTCTCCCAGGTGTGCCTGGTAACTGATTGCGGGCGCATAATAAAACCGAGAAAAGGCGGATTACTACCAAGGTGAACAACAGAGCTCACAATTGCCAGGTTATCCTGCTGATGACGATCGCGAGTACCTATGACATTGGCGCTCTTAAAGCCAGACAAGCAGTTCACGAAACGAGCCCGCTCTCTATCTTTCATTTGGGCTAAGTCGCTCTGTTTATAGTGTTTCATAATGACCTCAGAAATTTACTTATAGTCTGTGTTACGCACAAATAGCCGCTTTTGATCGTTTAAAAGAACATTTACAAAATCCCTATTGCGAACAGTTATCATTTGCGTTAACTTGTTTTCAATAACGATCAATAGGGAAAGAGACAAAAATGAATAATGCCTACACAGCTTACTTTAGCAGTCAGAAACATCTGCAAGAAGCTACCCAGTATTTACAGCAAAAAAGCTACTGCAGCGCAGCCTCAATACTATCTGAGACTATTGACAATGCTCGATGTGCAGCAGAAGAGGCGGCATTAACTGCGAATGCAATACAAACCTACACGACGGCATCAGTTTTGCTAATCGCTGTTTATATTCGACTCAATAACCAATTCCTTGCTCAAGAAAAACAAGAAGATGCGAGTCGACAGCTTGAGAAATGGCGAACAACCTCGAACTCCAGACAAGTTAAAGACTTGTGCCGCTACTGCTGCCAATTACTTGTTACGGGGTGCCAACATTCTCGTTGTGTGGGTCACTACGTTCAACAACTGGAGGAATTGAACCATGCGCAGGAACAAACCTGAACGTTTGCAACTATCCCTGAGTAAAGAGCAATTAAAGCGTTTACTCTTAGAAAAGCGACTTGTCGCCAGTGATATTCGTTGCTGTGACTACTGTAGCCAATGCGAGTTAAAAGAGCTAATACTGGAGTGCACACGGATAACCTGCTCAAGTGAAACCAGAAATATGGGAAGCTAAAACTCTTTTTTGCGAAGCACCTTTTTCTGGCCGTGCTGCTTCTTCTTATTCAAGCGCTTCTCTTTTGCTGCCCGGCTTGGTTTGGTCGGAATACGCTTTTTCTGTGTTTTCGAAACGCTTCGAATAAGCTCTGTCAGTTGCTCTAATGCTAGTTCTCTGTTCCTTGCCTGGCTACGTGTTTCCTGACTTTTAATAATCACTTTGCCACTTTGAGTAATACGGTGATCATGCTTTTTAAGCAGTCGTTGTTTATAAAAATCCGGTAGTGACGAAGCCTGAATATCAAAAATAAGTTGAGCGGCCGTGGCCACCTTATTGACGTTCTGACCACCCGCCCCACTGGAACGGATAAACTGCCATTCTATTTCATTTTCTGCAATTTGAACGCGCTGAGAAATTTGAATCATAAGGAACCTGTTCAGTCAGTGTCATCCGATTGTTAAAAAATATGGTATATTACTGCGCAACTTTTTACTCGAGCAGGATTAACTTATGGCAGCTTTTGGCTCTGTATTTATGCCACAAATGGCGTTAGCAACGTATGAGAACTCAAATTGGAGCACGCCTGAACTTGTTCCATCTGACGCTATTCAGTTGCACCCAGGTGCCCATGTTTTGCATTATGCTAGCACCTGCTTCGAGGGGCTAAAAGCTTTCCGGTATGAGGACGGCTCAATTAATATTTTTCGGATGGATAGAAATGTAAAACGTATGCAACAGAGCAGTGAGCTGCTGTCATTGCCAGCGTTCGACGAATCTATGCTCGAACATATGATTATCGATGTTGTAAAACACTTTAGCGAAGAAGTCCCTGCTCCTCCGGGCTCTATGTACATTCGGCCAACCCACATTGGCACCGAAGCCGCTATTGGTAAAGCCGCTTCACCTACGCACTCATCCATGCTCTATGTTCTTTTGTCTCCTGTTGGCGACTATTTCTCAGGCGGCGATAAAGCATTGCGGTTACTGCTTGAGGAAGATGGCTCACGCTGTGCCGCCCACATGGGGATGGTAAAAAGTGGCGGTAATTATGCCAGCGCGCTCCAGCCAATTCTTAAAGCTCGCGCTTCTGTTAACGCTGACCAGGTTCTGTTTTGCCCTAATGGTGACGTTCAGGAAACCGGGGCTGCAAACTTTCTGCTTATCGATGGCAATGAGATTATCACCAAAGCACTGGATAGCAGTTTTTTGCACGGTGTCACTCGTGATTCTATTCTCACTATCGCGAAAGATTTAGGAATGAAGGTATCGGAGCGAGAGTTGAGTGTTGAAGAGCTACTAGAGCGCGCCGCGAAGCCAAGCTGTGAAGCTGCTTTGTCCGGCACGGCTGCTGTATTGGCGCCAGTTGGCACCCTTATTCATAACAACAAAGAGTTTTCTGTTGGCAGCGGCAAACCCGGCGAAACAACACTGAAACTCCGCAAAGCCTTAAATGATATTCAGTGGGGCAAAGCGGAAGACAAACACCGCTGGTTAACCAAAGTCTGAAACATGTTTGTCTTTTAGGTGTTGTCAGGCGGTAATACCACCCAGTCAGGGTCTTCGAACTCCCCTAAGGGCGTAATGTCGCAAAATGGCGCTGCGCTGCGAATAATTTCAGCGACCTCCGGGTTATGCTGTCCTTCCATCGCATCCCGCTGCGCTTTCGTGTCCCAGGACGCTATAGCAATTAACGTTTTTTCATCGCCAATCTTTCGATGAAGCTCTGTTCCCTTTGCTCCTGGCGCACGCTGAATGATCTTGCTCGCTTTTACCCAGGCTTCCGCATATTCTTCTGCTGTATGCCCATCTTTTATATGAACCTGAAAAATATATTTCATGGCTCTCCTTTCTCGATTACCGGTACGCTTATTTGCGTTTTTGCTCCGACTTGACCATTTTTATATAGAAAAATACAGCGTAAAAAACGCACATACCAATAACAATAGCTAACCCGCTAAACGAAATAAAGATGACCGGATCACTGAAAAACTCTTGCCATAGACTCATAACTAATACTCCTATCGTGTTTTCTTCAGTTTATGAGAACGCGGCAAATTGATTATTGAGCTACATCAAATTAATGAATATCACTTTATTTTTTGTGGGTATTTTGAAAAACATCTGTAAAGAGCGCCATAAACATCAATTATTGTCCTATATTTAATGACGTTAGTATTTTAGTTAACACTGGAGGTTAGTTATGAAAAACGTAAAAGCGGCTTTATTCGCAAGTTTAATTCCTTTATCGCTTCTTGCGCTATCAGGTTGTAGCGAAAAAGAAGCAAACGAAGCAGAATCTGAAGTTGAAAGCAAAATGGAACAGGCTGAACAAAAAGCTAAAGAAACCATGGATGCCGCTCAGGAAAAATCGGAAGACGCCTGGGATGAAACCAAGGAAAAGTCAGAAGATGCCTGGAACAAAACCAAAGAGGAAGCTCAAGAAGCGGGTGACTACGCTGAGCAAAAAGCTGACCAAGCTGGCGGCTACATTGATGACTCTATCATCACCACTCGTGTTAAAGCGGTTATCTTTGAAGATGACAACTTGAACAGCATGAATATTAGCGTTGAAACAAACAACGGTATTGTGCAGCTGTCGGGCTTTGTTGAAAGTGAAGCTGATATTGATACGGCTGAAAATTTAGCTTCAACCGTTGAAGGCGTGAAAGATATTGAGAACGACCTTCAAGTGAAAGAGTAAGCACTTTTTAAGACTCAAAAGAGCGGCAAATTAGCCGCTCTTTTTATTTGTATCAAACCATTTCAGACACTAGCGATAGACAGAAAAGCTTGCTAACTTAAGCCGCAACAACAATAACAAGCAGCCTGTTATGTCTACCCATTCATTCTCTAATGAGACAATCGAAAACCACGACCTTGCCAAGGCGCGTGAGCAACACTTTTTACCGCTAAGCCCGGCCTACGTAAAAGTGAACTTACTCTGTCGCCTGCTTATTTGCCTTATTATTTTGGTCGCACTTGTTGCCGTTAATTGGCAACCCTGGTTTGAACTGCCCAGCCCTATGCAAAACGCCATTCCCGGCTTACTTATTGCCATTGCTTCATTAGGTTTTTTGCTCTCGGTTTACGGAATTATTGGCGACAAAGTCAAAGGTTATGCTTTGCGAGAGCATGACTTAAGTTACAAAAGCGGCGTTATTTTCAAATCGATTATCAGCCAACCCATATTGCGTATACAGCACGTCGAGCTTAAGCATGGCCCTATCGATCGTCATTTTGGCTTGGCTTCATTAGAGGTTTTCAGTGCTGGCGGCGCTATGCACACCTTTGCCATACCGGGCTTGCCTGAAGAAAAAGCCCGCGAGCTTCGTCAGTATATACTTGAACACGGTGATATTGCGGCTAATGAATAACGAACAAACAAGCAGTATTGACACTACCACTGAAGAGTACCGTGATAAATGGCTCAAGCTGTCTCCGGTCGCAATTATTTATTTTGCGATTCAATTTATAAAAAATACCGCCAGTAACTTCGTTTATTTAATTCCAGCCCTCGTTGTTGGGTATCAGAAACTGGCAGACAATATTGTTTCTATTCTTATTGGCGTCGCTGGAATTTTGGTGTTTATCGCTGTCAGTGCGTTGGTTAAATTTTATTTTTATCAATACCGAATTACCGGGCAGCGAGCGCAAATTCACTCGGGTGTTTTTCAAAAAAAGCACATCGATTTGCCTTTTGAGCGCATTCAAAACATTCGATTCGAGCAGCCTATTTATTACCGCTTTACTGATCACGTCTGTATGCTGCTCGATACCGCCGGTTCAAGCAAAGCAGAAGCGAAAATCATTGCTTTGCCCAAATCAGTTGCCGAAACACTTAAGCAAGAAATATTGCTGTTTAAGAGTCACACCAGTGACACAGAGAGTCAGACTGAGACAGAACAGCAGCATGATCAAGAAACTGTGCTTAATACTCGCTCAGTGAGAGATCTCGTTATTCACGGCTTAGCAAGCAACCGTATATGGATTGTCCTAGGTGCGTTAGCGCCCTTTTTCAACGCTATTTCTGAACAAGTAATTGAAGGAATAGAAAGTTTCGGTGTAGACGTGGAAGCGCTCATGTCCTCCACTCAGTACGCGATGTGGCAATACATTCTGGTTATTGCTTCAGCCACCTTCATTATTGTTGCATTACTGGCGTTAATTTCTGTCATTGGCTCGGTCATTACCTTTTACGATTTTCGCCTTACTCGTTCAGACGACCGCTATATTCGAAGGAATGGCCTATTTACCCGCCATGAGGTGGCTATGCGACTGCGCCGACTACAGATGATCGTATACCAACAAAACTGGCTGGACCGTTTGCTTCAGCGTGTGAACCTTAAATTTGAGCAGCTCAATTCCAGTGTTGAGCGGCATAGTGCTTCCACAGCTGGTGGAAAAATCATGGTTCCCTCCGTTACTTTGAGTGAAGCCGAAGAGCTGGCGAGAGATGCCTGGCCTGAGCATCAGATGGGCAGCATTAAGTTTCACCCTATTAGTAAGCGGTTAATGGTGCGAAACGCATTGGTCTCCTTTTGGCTATTGGTGGGGTCTGCAATCGTTATAAGTTACTTTGGCCATTACCAACTTTCAGCCGCCCTAGTTGCCCTGTTCCTAGCTAGCCTGCCTTTTATTGCGCTGCGATGGAAACGCTGGGGGTATGCAAACGACGGTCAGTTTATATACATTCGTAAAGGTCTCATTGGCGTTAATTACCGTTGCTTTCCCGTTCACAAAGTTCAACAAACCTCGTTTTACCAAAGCTGGTTTATGCGTCGCTTTAAACTGTGCTCTGTTGGCTTCGTGCTTGCCTGTGGTGGTCAGTCAGTTCCTTTTATTAAAGAAACCACAGGTGACGCTTTAATTGATAACACCTTATACCGGGTAGAAGCTTTGAGAAAGTCCTGGATGTAAAATGCTGCGGAGAGTTGTTAGATTATTCGACACTAATAAGACAATTCGGTGATATTTTATGGAACTACCGTTCTCGCAAGCCTGTGAAAACAATAAAGACCCAATCCTTGGGGTTCTGGAAGTCGCTTTTGCTAATGCGTCACGAGTTTTGGAAGTTGGCAGCGGTACAGGGCAACATGCCGTCTACTTCGCCAAAAAACTCTCTCATTTAGAATGGCAGGCAAGTGACCAACCGGAGTATTTACCGGGAGTAACAGCCCGAATTGAAAAAGAAGGGGTACCAGGCCAGCCTTTGCCGGTTGAGTTCGATGTGTTTCAGTCTGTACCTGATGGGCAGTTCGATGCCTTATTTACCGCAAATACTTGTCACATTATGCCCAAAGAGGGTGTCGAAGCGCTGTTTAATCACTTAGCGGACAAGCTTAAATCAGTAAAGCTTTTATGTATTTACGGACCGTTTAATGACAACGGGCATTTCACCAGTGACAG
>NZ_DGMK01000011.1:79612-239590 GCF_002388365.1 Idiomarina sp. UBA4520
AAACAATGGATTGCAAAGCTTGCCAGCCAGCATGGGTTTCATTTGAAAAACACCCATACTATGCCGGCAAACAATCAACTTCTGGAGTTTCAGCGTTAGTCTTTAACGCATAAGTTTATTTGGTATTGGGAACAATTCTTAGCTCAACACGACGGTTTAGCTGACGACCGCTTTCCGTGTCGTTGTCTGCTACTGGCTGACTTTCACCGTAACCTTCAGTTGTCACACGACGGGTATCAACACCGTTACCAACCAAGTGGTTACGTACTGCGTTCGCTCGGTTTAAAGAAAGCTGCTGATTGTATTCAGCAGTACCCGTACTGTCCGTATGCCCCTGAATAAGCATGGTGGTTTTTTCATACTTTTGCAGCACTCGGGCAACGTCGTCTAAAACCGGGTTGAAGCTTTGCGAAATGGTTGCACTGCCGGTAGCAAAGGTTATGTTGCTTGGTAGCTGCAGACGAATGTTATCGCCTTCACGTATGACTTTAACGCCGCTATCGGCCAACTCTTCCCTAAACTCTTCTTCCTGCTTGTCCATATAGGAACCAATAGCACCACCTGCTAACGCACCAACAGCAGCCCCCCAGACATAACGACTTTTATCGTGGTCACCCGTGCCTTTTCCTAATAAAGCACCTGTCACCGCGCCAATCGTCGCACCTTTTTGAGTGTTACTCATATTCTCACAGCCGACTAAGGCGAGAGATGTCATTACCGTTAATAACGCTAACTTCTTCATACCGTTTCCTTTTTAACGCTTTGAGTACTCATAAAATTAGCATCAAATCAGAAATTCGCTAACGCTATTTGCAGTTCTTTTACGCAACCCAGAGCTAAATATTAGGCTTATATTCAAAACCTTCTTCTGCCTGAGAGTCGGAGAAGGTTTTTATCTTCTCTTTACGGTTCAGCATGGCATTCACCAGTGAGTTCGGGAAAACCTCAATGCCGTTATTAAAGTCTTCAACGTTCTGGTTAAAAATACGAATGGCCGCGCCAATGTTCTCCTGTTGGTCAGTAATTTCGCGCATGAGTTTCTGGTAGGTTTCTGACGCTTTCAACTCAGGGTAATTTTCAACCGTCACATTTAAGCTTTTTAGTAACTCGCCAGTTTTGGCTTCTGCCTGTTCAAGCTTCGCTGTATCGACTTTGCCACTATCTAAACCTTGAAGCGCGCTGCGAAGTTCAGTGACTTTGGTCAGTGTCCCCTGCTCAAACTCTTTGTAGTCTTTCACCACATCTTCTAAATGAGGAATGATTTTATTTTTCTGGCGTTCCTGCGTAATAACGTTCGCCCAGGCTCTCTCAACCGCATTCGCCCGGTTAATAATCGCGTTGTAAATGGCAATAATAGCGATAACCAAAACTACCGCGATACCAATAGCTATCCACATTCCAGTCATTGACGTGCTCCTAAAAGTTACTGTCCAGCTTAGTCATCACATAGTGAACATGACTCAGTGCTGCCTTTAATTTTTCAAACTCCTGCTCGCCTTCTAATGCCTCGATAAAAGCCTCAAACTCACTTATTTTAACCTTATTCGGCGTTGCAATAAGATCCTTGTCAGCAAATGAGAGACATAAGTCAGCCGCATCATTCACTTCAAAATTTACTTTCGATAATACATTGCTAAGCTCTTCAAAAGCGACAACAACCGTTGGTTTCATGGCTTTAGCCGCTTCAATCTCACTAGCAGCGACCACCTTAAATACTTTATTAAACCGGTTAGATGCAGGCTTGTAAGTTGCTTTACCTGCCCCGGGTAGGTTAAAGCCAATAACCGCAAAATTACGCAGTAAGCCAAAAGGTAAAATCAAACCATAGCGATCATAATGATCATATTCACGACGGGTGCGCGTTCTTACCCGACCGTTACTGTCAGTGTAGGTGTCAGTAACAATACGCTCATCGACGTAGTGAAAATGGTAGTAATAGTACTCAAACGAGTATTCATCGCCCTGATAACTGCCTTTAAACAGCTCTTGAATTTCACGGCTGTAATTACCTCGGTGAAACTCACTAAAACGTTGTTGAAACTGGCGCGCTGTCGCTTTCCCATTAAAAGTGACCGGCGTAAGGTTATTATCGAGCAAGCCGTCGCGCTGTAACAAAGCATGAGACACTTTCGCCATAAGATGATGCGGGTAATAAGCGGTAATACCGGAAAGCAACGTTAATGCCCCGCCGGCCGCAATAATAATCCAGGTACTTTGCTGGAAGTACTGTCGCTGAGACCAGTCCCAGTAACTCAGTAGCCCTGTTGCTAATAAGACGACGGTAAAAATAATCCAATAGACTTTTGTATTAAATTGATAACTACCAGAAAAACATTTGAGCTCAGAAATAACTGCGTCCAGCTCCTGCCGGGAGCGGCTTAATGACACTTGCCTTTTAATGTTTTTTAGCAGCGAAATAAGTGCTTTGTTGTTTTTATAATAGAGCACGTTTTGCAATATCAGTTTGTTTGAATTGAGGAAGAAAGCTTAATATTTCTTCCTCACCAGTACCAGCAAAACTTGGAGTTAATGATAAGCTATCGCTAAAACCAGTAATTATTGTTTGCAGTAGGAGTCATTATGAAAGCGGTAATCTTAGATAACGACAGTTTGGGTGAAGGCGTTGATTTATCTCCTATTGAAAATCAGGTCAACGAGCTGGTTTGCCATTCACTGACTTCGCCCGAACAAGTCGATGAGCGTATTAAAGACGCTGACATTGTTATTACCAATAAAGTGGTGCTGAACGAAGCTTCTTTAAAGAAGGCAGAAAAGTTAAAGCTCGTTTGTGTGCTAGCTACAGGTATGAATAATATCGACTTAAAAGCTGCTGAAAAGCTTGGTATCCCCGTTAAAAATGTCGAAGCTTACGGAACGCCCAGTGTGGTTCAGCACACATTAATGATGATGCTGTCGCTGGCCACCAAAATGCCGGTAATGCAAAAACGTATGGCCGCTGGCGACTGGCAAAAGTCCCCTTTATTTACTCTGCTTGACCCGCCTACTTATCAACTAGAAGGCAAGCATTTAGTGATTGTCGGCTCGGGTGAACTTGGGCAAGCGGTAAAAAAACAGGCTGAAGCATTGGGTATGCGCGTAACCTTTACCGCTCGACCGGGTAAAACAGACGACTCGCGCCCAAGTTTTGATGAGCTATTGCCTGAAGCCGACGTTATTTCGTTTCATTGCCCGCTCACCGACGAAACAAAAGGCTTGCTTAACCGCCAGAATATCAAGCATTGCCAGCCTCACACTTTAGTCATTAATAATGCCCGAGGTGGCGTTGCAAACGAGCACGACGTGCTGGACGCATTACGGAAAGGCCAAATTGGCGGCTATGCAACGGACGTTCTTCCGCAAGAGCCGCCAAAAGACGGTCATCCGTTGCTAGATGCGTTAAATGAGCCCTTGAACCTCATTGTAACGCCGCATAACGCCTGGACCTCTCCAGAAGCACGACAACGCATTATTGAATTAACGGCTGAAAATATCTCAGCGTTAAAGTGATAGCCTTCTTACTACTGATAGCGGCTTAACTCGTGAAAAGTAACGCGAGTTAAGCACGGTGTTTATAGAAGTGGCGACCCCCGCCACCAATATGTAATATCAATAGCAACGGCAGTATATAAGTACCCAGCACCTTGTGCACTTCCTCTGCAGGCTCATGAATCCATTCGAGAACTCTTAAGTCAAATGATACGGCAAACCAACCAAAAACTGACAGTGGATCATTTTCAGTAAATAAATACAGTGGTCCCGTTACAATTAAAACCAGCATTGTTAATAGCAGAGCGTAATGAAGGTATCTGGCAACCCTTTCTGTGGAAGTGTGGGCCGGCTCAGGGAACCCCTGATACAGTCGTAATACACTGCGCCAGCCTATTAATAAGAAGGCAAAAAAGCCAACACCAATGTGGGCAGCTTCAGAAAAATGTTTTACCTCCCGGGAGTCGGCAAAAAACATCATAAACCCGAGTGTCAGCATGACAATAACTGCCATGGCGCCTAGCCAGTGCAATATGCGCGATAATGGTGAATAATGCCTATCCATAATGTTACTCCTTCTAGTCATTAACTTCAGAGTAACAGGACAATATTAAGCCAACATTAAGGCTTTCTGGAGATTACAGGCTTTTCAAGCAATGCTTGATCAGCCTCAACTTTTGCAACAAACCAATCGTCTTCAAGAGCAAGAGTCAACTTTAACCCTAACTGTTTGGCTAAATTACTGACAATACTCAGACCTAACCCAGCGCCTTCTTCTCTCAACTGCCCACCACGATAAAAACGCTCGGTCAGCCGCTTAGCGTCAACGTGGTGGGATTTTTCAATACGATTGCATATTGTAAAGAGAGAACCATCACATTGAACGTCAATCGATGATTGAGGTGCTGCATATTTAATCGCATTATCAACAAGGTTACTGAATAACATCGTTAGATAACGCTCTTCTGAGCGCCATAAGACGGTGTCGGGAAGATCCACATCCATCACTAACCGCCGCGAATCAGCCCACTGGTAATAATCCGAAATGACTTGTCGAAGAATAGCGGCAGCGTTGACTTGTCTCCAATGCTGCGGCGGTAACTCCGTCTTGGAGAGTAAAAGTAGACTTTCGACCAGACTCACTAATCTATCCGTACTGGCTAACAGCGATTCCAGCTCTTCTTTTTGCTGCTGAGTAGAAGCTTTTTGCCACTGATTCTGCAACTGCGCTTTCAGGCTGGCCAGTGGCGTTCTGAGCTCATGCGCGGCATCCGCAGAAAACTGTTTTTCTCTCAAAAATGTCTGCTCGATACGCGTCAGATAATGATTTAACGCGCCTTTCACCAACGACACTTCCTCGGTGTCATTCGACTCAATGAACGGCCTATAATCGTCAGAGCGCTTGCGTCTAAGTGCTTCTGCCAGCCTTCTGAAGCTGGCAAAATTTCGGTTTATAGTCCACCAACCTAACCACAACATTAACGGTAATAAGGTTAAAATGGGCACAACCATATCGGTCGTCAGATCACTACGTATTTCAGAACGAAATTCATCTTGCTGTAAGAGAAGAATACGATAATCTCTAGCCGGCGAACTCAAACCGAAGCTATGCCAAAGTTCATTATCTACCGTCTTAACTGAAAAGCCTTCTTTAAAAGGGATAACAGAGGGATCCAAAGATCCTTCCGTTTGCATTATGCGCTTACCGTCAATCGTCTCAATACGATAGGAGAGCTTGTCTTCGTATGAATGCGCATTTATACGACTAATCGTTATGTCACGCGCTACACCAGCTCCATCACTCGGCAACAACGCCAATAGCGTTTTTGCCTGCTGAACCATCTCTGCATCAAATAGCTCATCAACCTCGTGACTTATTTCTGCGTAAATCCATATGGCAGATACCGTCGCGCTTAACAAATAAACCGCAGAGACAGCGACAAGGATTCGCCGACGTATCGAGTTGAGTTTCGTTTTTACCCTGCTCTTTAGCCACATGCTAAACGATACCCCACGCCGCGAATGGTCTGAATCCATTCCTTATTGCCAAGCTTTTTGCGCAAGTTGTGGACATGCACTTCCAACGCATTACTCTCTACCTGCTGCTCATTACGAAAAACGATTTGCTCTAACTTATCACGACTATGAACCCGTTCCGGCGCAGCCATCATTGCACGCAACAGCTCAAATTCACGTTTCGACAAGTTCACTGGCTGTTGATTAACAAGCACCTGAAAATTCAGCTCATCCAGGCTGATAGGCCCGCAACTCAACTCTGGTGTCGCATACCCTCGTTGACGCCTTACTAAAGCGCGCAGTCTCGCTGCAAGCTCGTTCATATCAAAAGGCTTTATCATGTAATCATCAGCACCAAGATCCAGCAGCTTCACAGTTTCTGCGCTGTCGTCTCTCGCTGTCAGCACTAGTACCGGCAGCACTTGTCCTTTTTTACGCAAGGAGGACAATACGCGACTACCATCTAAATCCGGCAGCCCCAGGTCAAGAACAACGACATCATAATTAACTCGCTGACTCTCACTAATCGCTGCCGCACCAGTACGAACCCATTGCACGTTAAATTGCCGCTCGGACAAACCAAGTTCAACGGCTTGTCCGAGCATTGCATCATCTTCGACCAACAATAGATCCATGTAGCTATTATCCTTACTATTTATTGTTCGCGTTGTATTTTAGCCAACAACTGACTCACTTCTGCACGACGTGCTTCATCCGCTAATGGTCGTTCAGGTCTGGGAGCCGCTTTCAATGCTTTTTGAGCGTAATGCTCTGCTTTTGCGTAATTGCCCTGCTCAAACCAATAATCCGCGTAAAAGTAGTTAGGGTCAATGCCATCGGGGTTAATTGTTAAGGCTTTTTCAAGCAGTTGCTGTGCCTTATCATCGTCACCAAATCCGAACGGCCAACCCGGGACTTTGTAATACAAGGTACCCAGAGAGGCATAAGCTGAACCATCGAGCGCATTCGGATCTAACTCAAGCGCTTTCTCCAGCGACTTTTTCGACTCTTTCGCCAGACTCAGCGCTCCTAACCCACCTTTTGCACCTGCGTAAGTGCTTTTAATAATACCCAACCATATATGTGCGGGGGCGGACTCAGGTTCTTGCTCAACCCACTGCTGAGCATCTGCGACAAGCGCTTCAAACTCTTGCTTTTGTTTGTCATTTTCTAATTGGTAGTTCACCGTTGCCCAGCGCTGTTGAAGGTCATGCAAGCGTTGCTGACTGTTATCGCTGCTATTAAATTCAGCTGATAACGCTGGCAGCCCCAATAAACCGATTAGAACAAATGCGTATAATTTAGTGCTTTTCATGGCGGTATTCCTCAAGTAATTGATATAAAGTATCTCGTGCTTTTTTTAAACTCCGTCCTACCTGTTCAGGCCACAGCCCGTTTAGGCGAACAAATAGCCGCTCCGGCCATCCGAGTGTTCGCAACCACGACTGTCTCTCTATTTGCGTGGCAAGCTGCTGCGCAACCCGCTGCGGAGCATCCTGTTTCGTTTTTAGTGTTGTATTTAATCGGCTAATCAAACCATTATTCAGTGAGGTCTTAATGGCACGTGGGGCTGCGTACATCACATTAATATCGCTGTTCAGCAACTCCCTATTCAACGCTTCGCTAAAGCCTCGCAAGCCGAATTTGCTGGCACAGTAAAGGCCTTGCCCCGGAAAACCGATAGCACCGAATACCGAGCCGACATTTAAAACCCAACCTTTATTGGCGCTTAACACCGGCAGAAAATCATGAGTCAATGCAATGGGGACCATTAAGTTCGTAGTAATGACACGCTCAATATCATCGGCAGTAGCATTACCGAACAAGCCTTCATGAGTGACTGCGGCATTGTTAATTAATCCGGTTACCGCTGCGCCCTGCTCTGTTATAAATTTAAGCAGCCGCACACGTTCACTCTGTTGAGTCAAGTCAGCCACAAATGACGTCTGATTAAGCCGCTTTGCCAGAGCGTCAAGCGTGCCAATGGTGCGTCCTACCATAATAAGCCTGGCCCCGCGTTGACTCAGTGCTTCTGCAAGGGCTTGACCAAGTCCGCCCGCCGCACCGGTTAGTACAATAGTTTGCTGTTGCCAGTTAAACTGACTCATAGCGGCTCTCCTGCCAGTTCAGGAAGAGCGCGAAACATGTCACCGTAAAGCCGATAAACATGCTTCGCTGTACGCACAATGACTTGCTGAGCTTTTTCATCGGTCACTTGGTTCATCAACTGTTCAAAAAACTGCACATGCTCCTGGTCTAAGTCACCGTGCGACAGTAAATAGCTGAACGCAGAATCCGGTAGTTGCAGTGCGTCTTTTATTTTTCCCGCAGCCTGTGTTGCCAGCTTAACGCTAGTGCCTTCCAGCACATGCGCCATGCCGAAAAATGCCGCAGGGTGCTCATTGTCGATAGCTTGATAAACCAGTGATACCATCGCTTGGGTTGATGTATGTGGTTCACTCGACTGCGCGACTTCAACGTCACCGCCAGCCGCCTTAATATCATTAAGTATCCAGCGTTCATGACCGTATTCTTCATTGATATACTCGATGACTGCTTTACGCAGCCACTCATCCCGAAACGATAGTTTGCTGCCACAACGCATTAATAATGGCGTGGTGTGCTTAACATGGTGGTAAGCCTGAGTTAAAAAAGCACGATATCTTTCTATGGTTATCTCACCCTGCAACGCTTGTTGAATGGCAGGCGCGCTCAGTAAATAGCGTTGTTCGTTTTGGGTTTGTTCGCATAAAGTATTAAAGAACATCATCGTATACCTCGTTAGCAGATGAATAAGTTGTAGGGTCAATAGCAACCCGATAAGCGTCTTTGATAGCGAGACGTCGTAAGCGCCCGGTGCCGGTTAACAAACCGTTGCTGACCGTGAAAGGTTCTTTCAAAACAACATAACGTTGAATGCGCGCGTAGTCCGGAAGCTGTTGGTTGACCTGATAAATAACCGAACTAACCTGCTCAGCTGTTGAAGGACTCGTCAGCACCACCAACGCTGTCAGCGGTATTTCTTCATCGCCAAATACTGCCGCTTGGTGAATCGCTTGCTGACTGCACAGTTCCGCCTCTAGCCACTCAGGGTCAATATTACGGCCATAGGCATTCACAATGATGTGCTTTCGACGCCCTAAAATGATTAATCGCCCGTCTTCATCAAACTGCCCTAAATCACCCGTGTTAATCTCGCTGGGAAACCAGCTGTCAGGGTTGTCCCAATAACCCAGCATGGTATTTCCTCTGACGACCACACCACCGTCGCGTACTGTGACAACGGCATGGTTCAGAGGGTGTCCAACCGTTCCTGGCACGACCGCAGCGGGCGCATTCAGCGCAACCACCGAACTGAATTCAGATAACCCATACCCCTGAACAACTGGCAGCCCCAACGTCAGCGCTTGTCGTTCAAGTGTTGCACTCAGACGAGCACCACCGACGGCGAGTAACTTGAACTGTTTCGCATCAATAGTCCCGCGTTTAGCTCCTTCGACAAGAGCATTAAGCAACGCCGGCGTGAGAATTAAGCTATCGGGTTGATAGTGAGATAATGCTGAAAAGAGCGTATTAGCGTGTATTGATGACGAGCCTTTCAGCCCTAGTGTTTCGCCTTTAAAAAGCAGAACTTCTGCTCCTAGCCACAATGCCAGATAAACACCCGCAATATTCTCCAGAAGAATAGATAACGGCATAATAACCATGTGGCGATTGACACTAACCTCAGCAACACGCTCAGCCAAAGCAGCAACCGTGTTCAGTTGGTTTTCGACAGATAAGCAGACACCTTTGGGTTCGCCGGTACTACCTGAAGTAAAAGTAACTTTTGATGTTCCAGACGGAAGCGGTTTGTTATCACTTACCTTTTTCTGTAAGTAGGACTGCTGTTGCTGACTGAAAAATGGCGGTACCGGTATGCAAACCTTATTAGCCAGCATGAGCGCTAAGTCTTCAATCACCCACGCAATAGAGTCTGGGTTTTGTAAAAGAAAGATTCTCTGAGGTTGCTGATTAAGTTGCTCAACTCGCTTATAAACCGCGTCTACAAGCGATTGGTAACTCAACTTTTGCTGTTCAGAGGACAGTGCAATTGCATCAGGAGCAGTTAACGCGTGCTGCTGTATTCGTTCGAACAAAGTATTCATAAGGCAACCTCGCGAACAGAGATATGATTTGAATCTTGTGTCGTAATAAGTTGCTCAAAAACGCAGCCTTGCTCTAACCACCCGGCCAACACCACCGGCTGATGCTGATAGTAGTTCCCCCAGAGGTCACGTGTTGACTCAGGTAACGCGCTTTGTTGCGCGGTTTCTAATGCTGTTAATGCAATACCCAAGCGACTAAAGTACTTTTGTAGCGCACGAGTGGCGGTAAATATCACAGCGGTTCGGTTATGCGAGTTCAGAAGCCTAACTACCGCACGAAATAATAAGGGTAAGTAACTTGGATCTAATGCCGCCATTGACCCAACTTCGGCCAGGCGTTCCGGGGGAGGCAGAGGTCTGGAGTTCACCTGGTAACCTGTAATAGGTTTGGTTAAATACGTCTGCGAAAATAGCGGTTGTTCGTCAGCCAACTGAACTCCGCAAGCAGCAATCAGCTTAGCGTCATCGAATACAGCGATAAGTAAACGCGGCAAAGAGCGTAGACAGGCATTGAAGTTAAGCCAGTAACGTTCACAAATAAATGATTCAACCTGCTCACGTAACGGATGATCCGGTAATATCCAGCAGTGACGCATATGTTTACTCCTTAAGTCAGCGGCTGAAACAGCTTCGATGCTGTCACTTTATAAATAAAGACTTAAGGAAAGCTTAAGTTGCAGTCAGAAATCATGGCTTAAGCGTTTGATTAAAAGTTCTAAATTTTTTAGAAAATTAGAAAAACAAAATACTGATCCAGGTGACTATTAACAGCAGCAACGCAAAGAATACCGCAGCTGACGCTATGTCTTTTGCGCGACCACTCAACTCGTGAAACTCAGCACCAATACGATCAACAACCGCTTCTACAGCCGAATTAAGTAGCTCAGTAATGACTAAAACAAATAAGCTCATAATGAGTAGCAGGCGTTCTGCAACGGACGCTTCAACGAGCAATGCGACCGGTATTAGAGCAGCACACATAAGAGCTTCCTGTCGAAACGCGGCTTCATAACGCCAGGCAGTTTTTATTCCTCTTAGTGAGTTAAACGTCGCTTTCCAAATTCGAGTCATACCGGTATAGGCTGGCTTCATTGTCTATCCTCTCCTGGCCCCTGATTTAAAATACTCGGCACAGTTTATTAAAGCAGTCTTAAGCTTTACTTAAGGAATGCCTGTTAGTTTCTTCACGTAGTCAGTAAAAAAGAAGAGCTAACATCTATGCGGGCAGCAACGTCTAACAATACCTTATGGCAAACTCTAGCACTGTTTAAACCAGTAGCCTATTTCGCAGGAGCCACTTTGGCGCTGTTAACCTGCTGTCGTTTATTACTTGCTGGACTCTATGCAGAGCGCGTTGACAGCGCTATTAACTGGCTCGACTTTATTGTACTTGGCGTACGCGCAGACTTAATTCAAGTAGGATACTTTACACTGATTCCATTATTAGTATTGTCGCCATTAAGTGTGGTTTTACACAAATCGATAGCTCAGAGGTGGTGGCGGCGATTATGGACAGCCTGGTTTTTGATTTGTGCATTAGTGTTGTGGTTCATGGAAATCTCAACACCCGCATTCTTAGCGCAGTATGATACTCGCCCAAACCGATTGTTCTTTGAGTACCTTGCGTACCCAAAAGAGGTTTTATCTACCCTAATACATGGCTTTACTGGTTGGCTTTTCACCGGAATTGCCTCAACACTGGTATTCGTTTACCTTTCATATCGTTGGTATAAGAAATCCGAACATAACTTCCAACCAAGAGCCATAAAACGGCGTTACCTAATCGCAGTCATTCCAGTATTAATCGTTACAACATTGTTCGGCATTCGATCGACTCTTGCACATCGGCCTGCCAATCCGGCATTTTTTGCGGTCACCTCCGATGCAATGGTTAATTCATTAATTTTAAACTCCACTTACACCCTTGAGTACGCACTGTATAACCTTAAGCACGAAGCACAGGCAAATCGTGTTTACGGGAAACTCACTGACGACGAGATCATTAATGAAGTACGAAAAGTGCCCTATTTAGCCAATTTAGAGTTTCCATTTGCTGAGTATCCTACCGTGCATTACCAACCTGCCTCAGCCAAGCGCAAAGTACCTTTAAATATTGTGGTCATTCTGGAGGAAAGCCTTGGTGCGACCTTTGTTGAGTCGCTCGGTGGTAAGCCATTAACGCCGAACCTTGAGCGTTTAAAGAAACAGGGATGGTGGTTTGAAAACCTCTACGCAACCGGTACTCGCTCAGTCAGAGGTATCGAAGCCGTAATTTCCGGTTTTTTACCAACCCGTGCTCGCTCAACCGTCAAGCTGTCTGGGTCACAGCGTCAGTTTTTCACGCTCGCAGACGCGCTTTCCAGAAAAGGCTACAACACTGAGTTTATATACGGAGGACAAGCCCACTTTGACAATATGGCGAGTTTCTTTGTTGGTAATGGGTTTCAGTCTGTCATCGACCAGGACGACTATGAATCTCCCCAGTTTGCTGGTAGCTGGGGAGTTAGTGACCAAGACTTACTGAATAAGTTACATCAACGCTTGTCACAAGCCGATAACTCAGCCCCCCAGTTTACTCTTGCGTTTACCTCGTCAAACCACGAGCCATTTGAGTTCCCTGATGGTGAGATTACATTAGCAGAACAACCTAAGCAGACGGTCAACAATGCGGTTAAATATGCTGACCATGCACTCGGTGAATTTTTTGAAAAAGCACAGAAGAGTGACTACTGGCAAAATACATTATTTCTAGTGGTCGCTGACCACGACACTCGAGTTTACGGCGATGAGTTAGTCCCCGTCAGCAAATTCCATATTCCGGGACTCATTCTGGGTTCGGATATTAAGCCAAGAACCATTTCTGCAATCAGCAGCCAAATCGACTTAGCGCCAACGCTATTATCTCTTGCCGGCATATCGGCCTACTTACCGATGGTAGGGCAGGATCTTAGTCAGTCCGATGTGCAACCGGCCAATCGAGCTATGATGCAATTTGGCGACAATTATGGTTGGCTGGAACAGCATATTAACGGTCCACGTTTAACGGTGCTGCACGTCGATAAATCAGTAAAACAATTTCGCTATCAATCATCGTCACAGTCACTAGCGCCAATTGAGGGCAAACCGCAACCGGAGCATATCCGCAAGGTCCAGGCTTTTGCGATGCTGCCGTCTATTTTATATCAGCAACGAGCGTACTTTGTGCCCAGGCAATAAGTTAGCTATCAACTATCCCCTCCTGCACACAAACGCAGTTCCGACCGGCATTTTTCGCTTTATATAATTGCCGGTCGGCCCGCCGAATTGCATCGGCGGCCGCTTCATTGGCTTCAACAGGCGCAGCCCCCATACTTAAGGTTAATACAGGCAGATCAGCTTGTTTGTACTCATGCGTAATCGCTAGCTCGACTATGGCATCACGCAATTCATTCAACTTCTGCTCAATGGGTTCAGCTGCCGGGATAATTATTGCAAACTCTTCGCCTCCATAGCGATATACTTTCAGGGGTGTTTTGTCGCGCAAACAATCGGCTATTTTTTTCAGGGCACGATCGCCCGCCTCATGCCCGTAGTTGTCGTTGTATGGCTTAAATTCGTCAATGTCGGCCATCATTAAATAATAGGACTTCCCTGACTCGATAGAGGCATTCAAATCCTTGTCAAAAGCTCGGCGATTAAACAGCCCTGTTAAACCATCCATATGCGCCAGCGCGTCTAATTGCTTGTTAGCCTCAGCCAACTCTGCCGTGCGCGACTCTACCTGCTGCTCCAACTCATTTTGTGCAGCAATAAACCGAGCCGCCATCGTTTTAAATGCATCTAGCGCTTGTTTAACTTCACCCCGGGCTTTTATAGATGCCGCTCTATGAGATAAAGCTTCCTGATAATTACGCTGCCCCATTAATGACGCTACTGTTGCTACTTCGTGCAAAGGTTTACTAATTTCTCTTTGAATAAGCCAGTACGTCATCAACAAAATAAGTATGACTAAGCCGACACCCGCCGCTACCAATCTAATTGGAAGTTCTACCGCTTGTTTACGAATGTCACTCAATGGGTAGGCGGTAATGTGCCACCAATTCGGACCAGCTATTTTATCGATAATAAGCAGTTGTCCTTCTATCTCGTTTTCTAAGATAAAGGACTTATTCGTCCAGTTTTCGCTTGTTACCAAATGACTTAGTTGCTGATACAGAGGCTCGTCATAGGTTTCTGAAGTAAGCGTTGAGCGCTCAACAATAGCCTCTTGCGCCAGGTTTGAAGCAGCAATTAAATCGCCTTTTGCATTTAAAACAATGTGTTCTGACTTCGGCCTTTTTTTCTGTGTTAAATCACTCAGCAAACTACCTAAAGCAACATCAAAGCTGGCATTGGCTAAATGCTGTCCATTTAAATCAATAGGTTTTTGGTAGGTAATAGTCCACACATCAGCAGAAATATCGTAATAGAGACCGGTCCAGTTAGGAGTTCGCTCTGGGTTTTCATTTCGAAGTGTTGATTTAACCACTGAAAAGTCAGTAATCACCAAGTCTTTGTCGGCCAAAAGTCCCCAAGGGGAGTCGACCGAATACATTAAAAGAATATTCTCAGGCATGGAAAAATGCGTGTTCGCAACATCATTCCGCCAAGCTGGCCCCAATTTGCTCAATGTCAATTGAGCGGCTATAACCCGTGCTTTCAGCTCATCACTTATTGACTTATCTCGGGGGCCCAAAAAAGCACTCAAGTTCTCAAAGTGATTAGAGTTAACCGCTATACCGCGATTAAATTCAGGCTTTAACCGTAAAACGCCGGGAGAGGTTTCTTGATACCATGCATCAAACCGTTGAGTAATGTCTTCGGTAGTTCGCGCTATGTCGTATTGAGAAAGAAACTCGTCCGCTAAAATATTGGCGTTACTTTCAATACGCTTAAATAATGCCTGGTTTCGTTCAAGAGTCGGTGCTAAGTCTTGCTGTAAAACCGTTATAACCCGCTCTCTGGCATTGTTATAGGTGGTTAGAAAGGTAACTGCAGAAGCGATAACAACAATGGAAATAGCCCAGATACTGATTTTTACCAGCAAAGCTGTTGTTAGTTTCTCCCGCCGCTGTAACCGGCGATCATCCTTTCGTCTTTCCAAAATACTAGACCATTGTTTTTTCGGTAAATCTAACAAGTATTTTGAACAAATGCTATTATCAAGACAAGCTAAACAACAATAATCGGAACCAAGGTCAACGTTATGAAAGAAATTAAATGGGGCTTAATTTTTGTAGTAGCCATTATTCTGTGGATGATAATTGAGAGGTTGGCAGGCCTGCATACCCACAATATTCAGTACCACGCTATATTTACTAACGTGTTTGCCGTAGTCGCAATCGTCATTTATATCTTAGCGCTACGAGACAAAAGAGCGTCATTACCCAATCAGGAAATGACATGGCTACAAGGCTTTATTAGCGGTCTGAAAATTGCCGTTGTCGTCGCTGTGCTATCGCCAGCTGTGCAGTTACTGGTTCACTACGTTATTTCGCCGCAGTTCTTTCCAAATATGAAAAATCACGCCATTGAATCTGGCATGATGAGTGAAGACCGAGCTGAAAAATATTTTAACCTGACATCGTACATGATGCAGTCAGCAATAGGCGCCTTGGCTATGGGAGCTATAACCGCCGCTATTGTCGCTTTCTTTCTAAAACGACGCTCTTAAGGGCGTCGTTATTTCACTTTACCACTTACGTAAAACCAACGCCCCTGTTCGCGGATAAAATCGGAGTGCTCTTCCATAAAGCCCACGTCACTACCCTCTTTGTAAAAGGCTCGGAAATGCACTTTACCTTTATCGCCTGTTTGTTCAGAGGACATGACCTGTAATTTTAGCCAATCGGGCGAGTCGGATAGGTCAAGCGACATGGGACGTGTACTGGGATGCCAGGTTTTAAGTAGGTAATTGGTCAGCTGTTTTACAAAGGCACAATAACGCGAGCGCATGAGTTGCTCTGGGGTTTGAGCGTAAGCTTGATTATGGTGAAGTTTTTCACAACACTGTGCGTAGCTATTGCCGCTGCCACATGGGCATTGTTCGTTAGTCATCCGTTACGCCTGGCTGTTTTCCAATAGAGGTTGAGAAGACCCGTTTTACCACCTATTAGAATCATAGGCAACGAAGCGCCGAACTTAAGATCCGGCGCTATCGTCTCGTTCGTGGTTATGCTTAGAAAGTAACCGTCACGCCCATCCATAAATTACGGGCTTTATCTTTGACGTTATAGTCATCAGTAAAAACAACTTCACTGACTGCGCCGCGTCCCGTGACGTACTCATATTCCCCGTCGCCGTTTAAGTCCGTGTAGGTCGTTGAATAGGTTGTAAAGTCGCGATCGAGCAAGTTATTCACACGCAAGTTTACCTGGGTATAGTCATTCAGTTGATAACTTAGTCCCAAGTTCAACAAGCTGTAATTTTCATAGTACTGCTGTTCTTCAATAACCGCGTCATAGCCACGATAGCGATCAGAGCGAATTTCTCCCTGCAGGTAAATGTTTAAGTCATCCGCTGCCTGCCATTCTAGCCAGAGGTTGGCCATGTGCTCTGCGGTATTTGTTAGCGGCTGACCAGCCTGGCTCCCCGTGATCTGCTCACTGTCTGTCCAGGTATAGTTACCACGTACCGCCCAAAGTTGACTAATGGCATAACGTCCGGCAACTTCAACGCCTTGCAAGTCCACTTCATCAATATTGATAACCTGACTAGACGAGTCATAACCCAACGCCTGGTAATCACCTAAGTTCACACATGGTCTCTCACCGCCGGTGACATCGCAGCTTGGAACGGTATCGCCTCGGCCAATTTTGTCTTCGAACTGAGTATTGAAATAGGTGATATTAAAGTTGTGATCAGCTCGTTGCGAATTCCAGTAAAGTGCTATTTCCGAGTTAACACTGGTCTCAGGCTCGAGGTTGGGGTTACCGGCAAATGGAATCGTACCTTGTCCGCCAAACCCCGTTATTCCATCGTACAAGTCGGTCGTTTTAGGTGTTTTATAGCCGGTGCTCACACCGCCTTTTACCACCCAGCTTGGCGACAGGTTATAAACAGCGTATAAACGCGGCGAGACCTGACTACCAAACACGTCGTGCTCGTCATAACGAACACCACCAGTTAGCGTAAAGTCAGCAATAGGCATCCAGTTATCTTCAACAAACAGCGAGTACATTTTTTGCTCTTGAATAGCGCCAGCGCTTCCTTCTTCCAGACCAAAAACACCGTCTTTTAGCTCGCCGTCAATAAGCTGACCACCAACAACCAGATTGTGATGCCCCGCAACATTTTCAATGGGAATATCAAAGCGCAGGTCTACCGTATACTGGCTGCTCTCCAAAGGTCTTGCCGGACGTGGCAGGAAAGTATCTTCCGCAATTTGTCGACGCTCTTGTTCAGTGAGCCCTTCGTAGTCCCCTGTGCCGTCATACATTTCCTGCAATAACAAACGCTCGTCGACGCTTAACGGCAATGTCCGGCCATTATTTTGCGTATCAACATGCGACACTGAGAATAAACTACTACCAAACGACCATTCAGCGTCGTGAATTAATGACCACCAGGTACGATCATAAGATTGGTCCTGAGCATAGCCAGCTCGTGGTGCGACATTACCCCCACGATCCTGCCACAGTGATTCGATACTGTCTTTTGTTCCCAGCGGATAAGTAATAGTACCGGTTTCTAAGTCATAGCTTGGCGTGTTGTCATAAGACTGATGCGAGTCGTCAAAATTGAACTTCAGGTTTTGGTTTTCTGCAGGCGTAAATGACAACGAAAAACCGTAATGCTCGTCGGTATTGTCAACAGTACGCCCGCCGCTACCGAAACCTAGTTGACGCACATGAACGGTGCCATTCGGGTCTACTGCCGGTTCAAACTCTGGACTGGACGCTTGCTGATCATACAGGCTGCCGCGTATACCCAGTGTCAGAACATCTTTAATAATGGGTCCGCTAACATTAAAGTCGGTGGTAAAGTCATCGCCAAAATCGTCATCAGTCTGCAAGCTACGGCCAAAGCTGATTGAACCATTCCATTCGTTAGCATGTTTCTTAGTGATGACGTTAATAACACCGCCGAGCGCATCAGCACCATATAACGTCGACGCCGGGCCTCTTATGACCTCAATTCTGTCAATAGCCGTTAATGGCGGAATATGATTAAACGCGTTGCCGCCAAAGTTATTTGGATAAATATCACCATGATTGTTCTGCCGCACTCCGCCAACCAGTATGAGAGTGTATTCGCCGGTTAACCCTCGCATACTAATGCTGCCCTGGCCCGTTTTGTCGCGCGACACGCCAATATCAACACCCTCCTGGAATTTCACCGCATCAAGCAAAGAGGTAAACGAGCGTAAACGGAGATCTTCATTAGTAATGACAGAAATACTGGCAGGTGCTTCAGTTAGCTTTTGCTCAAAACCAGACGCAGTAACGACCATGCGCTCAATGTCGTCCATGTTTATCGCTGCCGCTTTGGCCATAGCACCGTGAGAGAAAGTAGCAGCAAGAGAGAGTGCAACCGCACTCGGCAGAAACCTTTTCATATGTTCATCCCCTGTTATATGTTTAGCGGCGCTCATCATACTCAGGGGATATCATTTAGTAAATGCGAATTATTCTTATTTTTATTTCAAGTTTCTAATAACTATTTTCAGATACTTTTAATTGGCACCGACTATTCAAACAAAAAGTAAAAGCCATATGCGGCGACAAAGGCCGGTATAGCGGAGTATAACGTTGCCAAAAGTGCTGCTTTCGGGGCTAAAGCTATGGCAGGAAATAGCGCATCTCCGTCATTACTAATAGCATTACCAAGTTGGGCAGAAAAAGGAATAGAACCATTAATGTACAAACTAGTCACGAGTATTTGCGGTCCACAGCCTGGCAAAAAGCCAATAACCACAGCCATTAATACGACCATTGGTCCCCAGGAATTAAACATGCCAGCCACATCAATACCAAAAAGCTGTACCGGAATTTCGAAAGCTAAGAAGGCCAGCACAACCCAGCCTGTTACGAACTGAGTGTCTAGCACCGATTTATTCAGCCAGCCTTCATGATGCGTTGTAGGCTCTTCGCTGGTAATTGACGAATAACCGGTGAGATCTGACGTAAACGCCCATAACACCAAAATAAGAAAAGTCACTGTTGCGGCAATGGTCTCAACGGTATTTGAGGGTAAATTTAACGGCTCGTTAAGCTCAAACTGAAGTGCAACCGCTACTGCCCCAATAAGTGCGGGTATAAAAATAACTTTCCAAAAACGCACAGACCATCTCAGCACCGTTTTGCGGGTTCTGCTTGGCTCGGGTCCACACAGGCTTTCTTTGCTGTCAGAAGCGCCTTTACTCAGCAGCCAGTCGGTTTTTCCTTTATGAAACAGATTAACGATATAGCCACTGATGGCTCCAACTACCAAACTTATTGCGACAATAAGTAACGCATCGGCAGGCTTTTGTGCCAGCAGTAAGAACGCAGCGTCACCCATAGTACTGGTTAACACAGCAACTACCGCACCAAAACTTGTCAAACCGCGAGTGAACTGTGTAACGACAATAATCGCGCCGCCACAGCCGGGCAACGCGCCCAGTAACGCAGCTATAGCGACTTCCTGTAGTGGATGCCGTTGCATATAACTGGCTAAACGCTCTTTATCGAGGTTGCGAGTTAAACTGTAATACAGCGCCAGCGACGCAAAGACAAATACAGATACCTGCAAAAACGCGTCCGACAACACTTGAAGTGTCACCGCACGAGTAACAGGAACAAGCAACAATATGGCAAGCAGAATAGGAAGAATAATGCGGAGGTTCGGCTTCAGCTGACCTTCTTTGCATTCCATCATGAGCTCGTTAAATTTCAATTTTGAGTCCATACTGCCGGACTACTCCTCTATGAGTCGAAATCGAGGCAGGCTCTGCCCTCCAACGTCGACTGACTCGGTAAACATATCATACGGTCTTACCCATAGTTTTTGTGCACCATACAGCGGCTGATACAGTACCAGCGTTTCTTCCGTTTCACTGTGCGTTACCGTGTCTATCACTCGGTAACGGTTGCCTTTGTAGTGTTCGTAAATACCTGGGGTTATTGTCATAAGCTTCTTTGTTGCGTGTTTTTTTCATAGTAAAGCTTTTTGACCGCATCGCAAATAAAGACTATATTTAAACCAAATTTAGTCACCCTGATCTGTTATGGCACTTTCTGACAAAATTAAACCGATAAGCTATTTAAAAGCCAATGCTGCGAAAATTTCATTAGAGCTCACTGAGAGTGAAGGCCCAATGTACATTACTCAGAATGGTGAAGCGAAGATGGTGGTTCAGGACGTAAAGAGCTTTGAAAAGACTCAGGAAACACTGGCCATGCTTAAAATTCTAGCCTTGGGTAACCAGCAAATAGAGAGCGGCAACATTCAAGCGGCCGACAGCGCTTTTGATAATCTAAAACAAGAGCTTAGTGATCGTTAATGACCTACTCTGTAAAACTGACCGCTGACGCAATTAAAGATATTCAGGACATTGTTGATTACATAGCTCTAAACGACTCTAAAGCTAAAGCGCTTAATACTCTTGAAAAGTTAAGGTCTTCAGTTGCCAGCTTAAGCGAATCGCCGGAGCGTGGGGCATACCCAAACGAACTTACGTCACTTGGTATAAAAGAGTTTCGTCAAATTCAAACGCCTCCGTATCGCTGTATATACAGAATAATAAACACCGATGTTTTTGTTCTTATCGTTGCTGATGGTCGCCGGGATATGCAAGCATTACTGCAGCGGCGTTTGCTGCAAGGTTAGGCTCAACTAGAAGCTTTATGTCTGAGAATAGAAAAACACTCCAACATTTTTTAGAGCAGAATAAACCAGTAACCGTGTTAACAGGTGCAGGCTTAAGTACGGCTTCAGGTATTCCCGACTACCGCGACAGTAACGGTAACTGGAAAAGCGCTCCGCCGATGCAGCATCGCGACTTTATGACTAACGAGCTACTGCGCAAGCGTTACTGGGCACGCGCTTTACACGGTTGGCCGGTGCTTTATAACGCACAGCCTAATGCTTCACATTTGGCACTAGCAAAAATGCAGAAAGAAGGCTTAATAGGTACTATTATTACTCAAAATGTAGACGGCTTACACCAAAGAGCCGGAGCCACAGACGTAATAAATTTACATGGCTACGCTAATGAAATGGTTTGCATGAGCTGTGGCGCACAATCGCCTCGTTTGGAAATGCACGAACGTTGCCTGGCACTGAACCCAGAGTTCGCTGAAATGGACGCCGTCGCCCTACCCGACGGCGATGCTGACATAGAAACCGACTTTTCAGCCTTCCAAATAGCCGACTGCTTAAATTGCGGCGGTATTTTAAAACCAGACGTAGTGTACTTTGGCGACACGGTGCCGAAGACCCGTGTCGCAGAAGCAAAGCAGGCGTTAGCTGAAAGCGAAGGGTTATTAGTTATAGGATCATCATTAATGGTGTTTTCGGGTTATCGCTTTGCCCGCCAGGCCGCTAAAAATAACCAACCCATCGCCATTTTAACACGCGGTAAAACCCGCGCTGATGACTTAGCTACATTTAAAATAGATGAAGATATTGAGAGTGTGTTGGTGTGAAACAAGCACTTCCTTATGGTTGCATCGAAAAATTTGACTAGTAGTTTTAATAACTTACCTTATGAAGATTAATAAACAACCGAAGGAATATGCCGTTATGGTTTCAGACAGTAACCCGGTACTCTCTACGCTATACTTAACACTAGTATTGGTTGGTGGTTACTCAGTTGCCGCCATGCTCGTCACTTACTTTCAAACTGGGGAGTTTACCTGGGGACACGCCGGCGTTTTACACTTTGCCACGGCTTTCACCATTTCGTTGGTTTATCACGTGTGGAAAAACTTTCGTCATAAAAAGCTCGAACAGTAATACCCATGTCATTTAATACACTCATCACGGAAGCGGCTGATAACCTTTCCAGTCAGGAATCAAAGGCTGGCTTTTGCCGTCGTGGTACAAGTGAATGTAGTGACTATCGATAAGATCGAGACACAGGCAATCGTCGACAGCTATCAAGTCATCTTTATGCAATTGCTCCGCACCAGCTAAGCCTTTATTGATAACTTGTACTTTCGCCAACTGCTTAGCCGCTTGTGCAGATTCTGCCACAACAACCGTAAAATCATGAAACTCCGCCAACTTACCATCAAAGTAGCCACCAAAATTCACGAAATAAAGCTTTTTAGCACAAGCCGATTGTGGTTCTTGTGCAAGTTCAATACGATAACCATCAACGTGATGCAACTGAACATAGCTGTCCAGATGCAAGCCTTTTTGCGTACCGAACCAGCCCGCTCGAATGGCCGAATAGGTATGCTCAATAGTTTCCCCCACAACAAAACGCACATCATGTAGCTCAATATTCGCGCCGGGAGCAGTACCGCCAACGTAAGTTAAGTAGAGTTTTTGCATGAGAGGTGTTTTATCCGTTGCTTTCATTTCAAACTTTCGTCCAGTTTAACTGAAATTGGGTAAAGTAGGACATACTGATGTGAAATCTCTCAGTCGACAATTTGACCTCCTCAGTATGTAATTAGCCTTTTGTTGACAAGTGTACACTGTACACCTAAAATAAACTTAAGGATTAAGCATGGTCGAAGCTATCGAGTTTGTAGAAACTTCAGTTTTCACAAGTCAAATAAAGCAACTTGCAAGCGATGAAGACCTTCTAAAACTACAAGTTGAATTAATCGCACAGCCAAGAAAAGGTAGGCTTATTGAAGGAACAGGAGGATTACGTAAAGTAAGAATGTCCGTGGGGAAGCGAGGAAAGAGTGCGGGAGTAAGAGTTGTCTATCTAATTGCTCATAGGGGCAGAATCTATTTTTTATACGCTTATCCTAAAAGTAAAAAGGATAACCTAACTAATGTTGAGAAATCTGAGTTAAAGCAACTTTCAGCTCACCTTAAAGGAGGCATGTAATGAGTATTTTTAATGAGTTAAAAAGCTCACTGGAAGAAGCCGTTGAAATAGAGCAACGGAATAAACCAGCACACAAAGTAACCCGATATGAAATAGCTGATGTAAAGGCTATTCGTTCTCGCTTAAATGTCTCTCAAGTTGATTTCGCCCAAGCCCTGGGAACCAGCTTAGATACAATAAAAAGCTGGGAAAGCAAAAGAAGAAACCCTACTGGGTTAGCTGCTAAAGTATTAGAAACTATCAACGAAGACCCTGAGGTCTACTTTAAAATAGCCGCCCACTAAGAATAGGATCACAAAATGAAAACAACAATAAAAATGGCTCTAGCAGCGGTAGCACTCAGTTTCGCTACGTTCAGCCAGGCTGAAGTCGCTTCATCATCAGAGCACGGCTTTCAAATACAACTAGAGCAAAGCTTTGAGGGCTCTGCTCAACAGGGTTATAGACATTTTATCAATAACGTTAGTGAATGGTGGCTGGATGATCATACCTGGTTTGGCGATGCGGCGAACTTAAGTATTGATGCAACTGCCGGCGGGTGTTTCTGCGAAATTAACGGAGATTTGCAGGCAATGCACATGCAGGTTGCTTATGTTGACCCACGAAAAACCCTGCGGTTAGTAGGTGGTCTAGGACCATTACAATCCTTAGGTATGAATGGCACCATGACCATTAGTTTTAGCGATAACAAAGTGTCGCTGAATTACATCGTCGGCGGCTACCCAACCACCGACTTTACCAAGCTAGCTCCGATAGTTGATGGTGTGTTGGCACAGCAATTAGCGTCGTTTTCACAGACTCTCTAACTAAAGGCTAATTTAGCTGCCAGTAAAACATTCGAGCTTCTTTATTGAGTGCTGTTACGGTAATAGCTTCGTCACTGGCTTTTCCGGCAGCGCCGTAGCAAACGTGTAACGGTAACAAGTGTTCTTCGCGCGGATGACAAAATTCGGCAAATGGTGCTTGTTGCCAATGACTGAGTTTATCAGCGCGCTCTTCTTCATTTAACGTTTTACTACTGCATACTTGCTCTAACCAGCTTTGGAACTCTGCGTTTTTACTATCTGCTGTCGCGTCTTCCGGAGAGAAAAATGCCTTCATATTGTGGAATGAAAAGCCGGAACCCAAAATTAGCAGGTTGTCATAATTGAAGTTCGCCAAAGCTTTCCCAAGTTTGATATGAGCATTAGCATCAAGCGTATTCAACAGCGACAGCTGTACGCAAGGAATATCAGCCTGTGGGAACATAATTTTAAGCGGCACGAAAAGGCCATGGTCAAAACCACGCTCCGGCTCCCCCACCGACTCGATGCCCGCCGCCGTTATTGCTCCAAGTAGTTCTTTAGCTAAATTAGGCTCGCCAGGTGCTGGATAAGTGATTTGGTACGATTCTGGCGGGAAACCGTAATAATCATAAATTAGCTCCGGTTTTTCACCGGTCGTTACATGCGGAATATCAGCTTCCCAGTGAGCGCTAACGACAAGAATGGCATCGGGTTTTGGCATATGCGAGACAACATCCTGAAGCGCGTTGTTCAGGCTTTCATGAGTTTTATCGCCTAATAGTGGCATAGGGCCGCCACCATGAGCGATATATAAAACCTGTCTCATTAGTCACTCCTCATTTATACGGCTCACTTCTTAGGATAGAGTCTACACCTGACGCGCAACGTCGGCTACAGGCAATAAAAAAGCCGCTCGGGTGAGCGGCTTTTTATGGAATTGGTGGAGCTGGCGGGAGTTGAACCCGCGTCCGCAATACCTACATCCTCGGTCCTACATGCTTATTCAGTCTTTTAATTAACGCGTGCGACGCCGACTGACAGGCTTCGTTCACGCGCGAGTCCGATTAAGTTTAACGCTTCAGCTCCGGACAAAGCATCCACGCGAGTCTACCTTAGGTCGAGCCGTCCTGATCCAGTCTCGCAGACAAAGCGCTGGGGGACGGGCTTAGCGGGTTATTAAGCCGCTAGAGCGTAGTTGTCGTCGTTTGCAACTATAACGTTGAGGCTTTTTACGAGGCCAGCCTCACCTCGGCATGCACCTTGGGTTTCGTGTATCCCGTCGAATCCTGATCAGCCCCAAAGTTTTCTGTCAGTTCTTAATGACGTAATGTCGATACTATAACTCAGACACCGTTTAAGCGCTATAAGTTCCGCACTTAAACGGTGAATTATTAGGCTTTCACGCCTTATGCTGCCATATAAAGCACTTTTTCGACCAATTTGCGAATGCCCTCTTCTGCATCCACCAGGTTATCCGCCAACATATACGCCGGTGTGGTCACTAATTTATGCTTGTCATCAACGACAATATCACGCACATCGCACTTAACGTGTTCGCCCCCCAAAGTGTTAATAGCATTCGCCACTTCGTCATTATGGCCTATGGTGGCTTTTACCCCATTACCATAAATATGTGGCAGTAAAACAGGCGCAATGCACATATAGCCGGCAGGCTTCTCAGCATCTACAAACGCCTTGCCAACTTTCATGACTTGCTCATTAACCGTCATTTCGGCACCGTTAACCGCAAAATCACAGAAGTTCTTAGCAACACCGAAGCCGCCCGGTAGAATTAATGCATCGAACTCATCCGCATTTAACTCGCTGAGCGGTTTCACTTCGCCCCGGGCAATGCGTGCAGCTTCTTCCAGTACATTGCGTTTGTCACTGCTTTCCTCACCTTTTAAGTGATTAATGGTGTGCATTTGTTCAACGTCCGGGGCGAAGCACTGGTAAGCAGCACCTTGTTTGGTAAGGTGCAACAGGGTTAATACCGCTTCATTCACTTCAGCGCCGTCAAAAACACCACAACCTGACAATAGTACCGCTACTTTTTTCATAAAATCCTCTGCTTAAACGTGAGTTTATTCGTCGTTTATGTGTTTATCGTGCTCATCTCGCCACTTCCACTCGTTTTCAAGCGTTGCAGTTGGTTGCAACATGGCAAAGTCTAAGTCTTCAATTTTGTCACCGGACTTCAAACGCTTCGGTAAGTCAGGGTTCGCCAGAGCGGCTTTACCTATTGCCAGCATGGCATTGGGGTAATGCGCAGCCACGTGCTCATAGTTGCTCTTGTCAACTCCACCGTTCACTATCAATGGAATATCGCTGAACTCCTGCACAATTTCCGCCAGCGTTTTCGCACTACCGCCTTTAAACGGCTTACGGTTTACGTCGGTGTCTGTTGTATGAATATAGTCGACTCCCGCTTCTTTCAAGGCTTTCACCAGTTTTATCATAGCGTCTTCGCCTTCCGGCCATTGATAATCCGGGTCAGTCACCGTAATTTGACCAAGACGAATACCCACAATAAAGTCGTCTTTTGCGGCCGCTTTCGCGGCTTTTGCTACCATTGCAACAAACTTAATACGCTTACCAATGTTGCCACCCCACTGGTCTTCGCGTTGGTTGAAGTAGTCACTTAAAAACTCATTCAATAAGTAACCATTAGCGGCATGTAACTCCACGCCATCAAACCCGGCTTCTTCAGCACGGTTCACGGCTCCAACAAAGCCCTGCATCACCGCATCGAAATCACCTTCATCCATCGCCTTAACTTCCGGCCAGCCGTCCGTTTCACCATACAAACTCAAAGGTTCGCCCTTAGGTTGAACGGCACTTGGTGCAATCGGCGTGTCAGTATATTCGTTATGCTGGAACTGAGCCCCTGCGTGCATCAGTTGTAGTATGAATTTGCAGTCATGCTCATGCACTCTTTCAACAATTTCTTTCCAGGCATCGGTTTGCGGCGCATCAGTAATACCCGGCTGATTAATATAGCCCTGGCTTGCCTGACGGTCGGTATAAACACCTTCACTGATAATCATACTCCAGCCACCTTTAGCGAATCGCTCGTAGTATTCGCCCATAAGCTCGGTTGGCTTACCTTTTTTATCGGCACTGGTGCGGGTCATTGGCGCTACCACAAAGCGGTTATCAAATTTGTGGCCTTTTAACTCGAAATCATCAAATGCAGAGCTCATACGGAATCCTTTTTTGTTAGGAACTAATCTATGACTTTGTGCATATTTACGGAGATTTCAAGGTGATTTGATCACTTTACTCCGTTTTAACCGACAGAATTACCGCCGCTTTCTGCTTCTTACCGCCATAACCAAAGGCTTTGCTAAACGTTTTGACGGGCACAGGTAAATACTGCCGCTCTGTTGGCGACTCCCACGGCAGCGTGTCGTAGTCCGGGTCGTTAATGTAAATAAAGTCGTCGTCAGCAGCGCATATAAGAACCCAGTGCGGCGCCCGGATTCCGTCAAATAAATAGGTGGAAATTAATGCCATAACTAAACACCCGCCGGCTAGATCTTTAAGCAGTGACTCTATTGAGTAATCTCCCACGCAAACCGGCACATTCTTTTCTCGTAAATACCCTATATCGACCTGCTGTATTCGTTCTACCACCGCCTTTTTCTGCTCTTGGCGAACCGAGTCGACAAACAAAGGTTGATCAGTATTCACTTCTACACGCACCTTAAGCCCACGTTTTAGCGCTGCCCTCGCAAGTCCATAAGGCCCGCAACCGCCGTGTCCAGACGTCATATAAATAGTGGTAGCTTCGCGCCAAATTTCCAGTTCTTCAGACTGAGGATCCTGGCTTGGGTACCCAAAGTAATCAAGCGCCATCAATAAACTCGCCGGCCCACAGGTAAACTCTGTCGACTGAGTTAACATAGGAACGTAGGTTTCGGTAGCGCCCACGCCGGCGTCTTCGCCGAGTTCATAACGTGGTAAAAGTTTTTGCAGAACGAGTGCGTCTCTCGACTGTGCTGCGCTCACCGGGAAGTACGCTTCACGAAGTTCGATAGAATGAAAGCCGTCACTGATGAGCAGCTCTTGAGCGACCTTGTTGGACACCGCTACTTCGGTGCGTAAAAACAGAGAGTGCCGTTCATCGGCTAACGCTTCGGCTTTTTGCAGTAATAGTCGCCCGTAACCTTTTTGCCGATAAGCGTCGCTGACAACCAACGCATACAGGCGCGCCAGGTTAGTGTTAGTTCGGTACAACACCACAATGTAGCCTTCAACGTTATTATCCACTTCCAACACAAAAAAGTCGGCCGTTTCAGACTCAATAAAACGGCGGAAGCTACGCTTGCTGATGGCATCTTCGGGGTAAGTCCGGGCTTCCAGTATTGCTACTGCATCCAGATGAAGCGGTTGAGCACAGGTTATTTTATAGCTTTGAGAAGCCATACTTAGAGCACACCTCATAACAAAGTTCCTGAGGGAATAACCTCAGGCTTCAGACTACCTTTTGTACCACGAATCGTGTTAAACTTGCGCGCAAATTTTTTTGCCTGTCGGGATAATTCTGTGAGCGATAACAAACCTTCTTTAAGTTACAAAGACGCGGGCGTCGATATTGACGCTGGTAATGCATTGGTTGACCGTATTAAGGGCGTGACGAAACGCACGCATCGACCAGAAGTAATGGGTAACATTGGTGGGTTTGGCGCACTTTGTGAAATTCCGGCAGGTTATAAGCAACCGGTTCTGGTTTCCGGAACCGACGGTGTTGGTACAAAATTACGTTTAGCTATCGACCTTAAACGCCACCGCGGTGTTGGCATCGACTTGGTCGCTATGTGTGTGAACGACCTTATTGTTCAAGGCGCAGAGCCTCTGTTCTTTCTCGACTACTATGCAACAGGCAAACTGGACGTTGACGTCGCAGCCGATGTCGTTGCCGGTATCGGTGACGGCTGTGAACAATCAGGCTGCGCACTTATCGGCGGTGAAACAGCAGAAATGCCAGGCATGTACGAACACGGCGACTACGACTTAGCAGGCTTTTGTACCGGTGTTGTCGAAAAGTCAGAAATTATCGATGGCACCAAAGTCGCTGACGGCGATGCCTTAATCGCTCTGGCATCAAGCGGCCCTCACTCAAATGGTTACTCGCTTATTCGTAAAATTATTGAAGTCAGCGGTGCCGACTTAGAGTCTCACCTACAAGGCAAAACACTGGCTGATCACTTGTTAGAGCCTACTCGCATTTATGTGAAGTCAGTGCTTGAACTGATTAAGCACGTTCCTGTGCATGCCTTGTCACACATTACCGGTGGAGGCTTCTGGGAAAACATTCCACGAGTCCTTCCTAAGGGTAGTAAAGCGGTTATTGACGGTAACAGTTGGGACTGGCCAGTTATTTTCGACTGGTTAAAAGACAACGGCAACGTCAGCATGAAAGAAATGTACCGCACCTTTAACTGTGGCGTAGGTATGGTTATCGCGGTACCTAATGATCAGGCCGATAAAGCCATTCAAATACTGACTGACGCTGGCGAAGACGCCTGGAAAATTGGCCGTATTGCTAATGCCGCAGAAGGTGAAGAGCAAGTCGACATTCTGGCCGACGAGACTCACTAATGAAACGTATTGTTGTACTAATATCAGGCACCGGTAGTAATATGCAGGCCATTCAGCAGGCCTGCGAAAACGGTAAAGTCGCCGGTGAAGTGGTTGCCGTTATTTCGAATAAAGCGTCAGCCAAAGGTCTGGAGAAAGCTTCCGCAAAGGGTATTAGCACCGAAGTGCTTAGCCACAAAGAATTTGATACGCGGGAAGCTTACGACGCTGAACTTAAAGCATTAATTGATAGTTATCAGCCTGACTTAGTAGTACTGGCCGGCTTTATGCGCATTCTGACCGGTGACTTCACGCGCCATTACGAAGGTCGTATGTTCAACATACATCCGTCTCTTTTGCCGAAATACAAAGGTATAAACACCCATCAACGGGCGTTAGATGCCGGCGATACTGAACACGGTGTCAGTGTTCACTTCGTAACGGAAGAACTCGACGGTGGTCCGGTCGTATTACAGGCAAAAGTGCCTATTTTCGAGGGTGACACCGTTGACGAAGTTCAAGCCCGTGTTCACGAACAAGAGCACCGCATTTATCCGCTTGTAGTCAACTGGTTCTGCCAGGAGCGTTTAAAGCTCGAAAACGGCCGCGTGACCTTAGACGGTGAAGTATTAGGCTCTCAGGGCTACGCCTCGGAGTAATTAAACTCTTACATTTCCAAACTTTTCAAAGACATGGTGGCTTGTTCGTCACCTTCTTTGAATTGCTGCATTTTAACCATCACGTAGTTTAATTCCGGCGCAAACCAAAAAAACGTCTGGCGGCGGTTGTTGTCACGAATGCGCCCCACTTTTATCGCTTCGACCTTGCCATACGGCAGTTTTAGTAGTTCACTGTCGGCCATCACTCGAAAACGATACTCATCTTCCCGGCCTTTTTCATCCACCAGTCGATACTCAAACGTTTTAGCTCCTCGGGCCAAGTCTATGCGCAACTGCTCTGTTACATTGGCTTCATCAAATAAAGCGTCTTTCCAGTTAATGTCGAGCATTCGGCCGGTATCGACATTGCGAACCGTCTTGTCATCTGCTCGGAATTCACCATGAAACGACTTGTCCGATCCAGTTCCGGTACGCATATAGATAAACTCACGCGGCTCCAGGCGTTTACTTTCGTCGTCAACAATAAACACTGAGCGGGCTTCCCGAGTATCGGACAGAATAAACCAGGAAATATCAGACTTTGTGCGCAGCTGCCATTCGTCATCAGGCGATACCTCTAAATAACGGTAGCCTTCACCATATTCGCTGTCACCACGCGTAATAACGTAATTCGCTTCGTAGGGCTTCATGGTATCGTTAATGCCCTGAGTCTCTTTTACAGTATCGTCTGCATGAACCGGCGCAAGCTGAGCGAAACTCAGTACAGCAGAAGCCATTAAAAAATGCATTGTCCGTTTTAACATCACCACTCCATTCACCGTGACAACTGGATACTTACATTGACAGAAAATTCAAACGCGCGTTCAAATTTTCCTTGAAAATAATGTCTGGTTGATCTAACTTGCACAGTATAACTGGTCAGACCTCCAAATCGGAGTATTACACTATGAGTATTGCACTTTGGATTATCGCTACCGTTATTGTTGCGGCAGCTCTCATTTACAAGCGCGCCAGCCTGCTGTTATTCAGTGTCGGCATGGTCGCTATGTTTGCTATTGGTAACGTACTGGAAATTGTCGGCCCTGTGCTTTGGACAATTCTTGCCGTTATCTTAGTACCTATTAATTTAGCACCCGTTCGCCTGAACTTGCTAACCAAGCCAATTCTTAAAGCGTACCGCAAAGTCATGCCAGAAATGTCTGACACCGAACGCGATGCGTTAGAAGCCGGTACAGTTTGGTGGGACGGCGACTTATTCAGTGGCGACCCGGACTGGAAGAAGTTACTGGACGTACCAAAAGCTGAGCTAACAGCAGAAGAGCAAGAGTTCTTAGACGGCCCGTGTGAAGAAGTCTGCAAAATGCTGGACGACTGGGAAGTTACGCATGAACTGACAGACATGCCTGAGCACGTCTGGCAGTACCTGAAAGAGAAAAAATTCTTCGCCATGATCATCAAAAAAGAATACGGTGGTCTTGAGTTTTCAGCGTACGCTCAGTCTCGTGTGCTGCAAAAGCTTGCGGGCGTTAGTACGGTATTAGCATCAACAGTCGGTGTACCTAACTCATTAGGCCCGGGCGAGTTGCTTCAGCACTATGGTACCAAAGAGCAGCAGGATCATTACCTGCCACGCTTGGCTAGTGGCGACGAAATTCCATGTTTCGCGCTGACCAGTCCGGAAGCAGGCTCTGACGCAGGGGCTATTCCTGACTCAGGTGTTGTCTGTAAAGGCGAATGGAACGGCGAAGAAATTGTTGGTATTAAACTTAACTTCAACAAGCGTTACATCACGCTTGCACCGGTTGCGACGGTATTAGGTCTGGCATTCAAAATGTACGACCCTGACGGTTTAATCGGTGAAGAAGAAGAGCTGGGTATTACCTGTGCGCTTATTCCGCGTGACACCAAAGGCGTTGAAATTGGTCGTCGTCACTTCCCGCTTAACGTTCCGTTCCAAAACGGTCCTATTCGCGGTAACGACGTATTTGTACCACTTGATTACATTATCGGTGGTCAGAAAAATGCCGGTAAAGGCTGGCGTATGCTGGTTGAGTGTTTGTCGGTTGGTCGCTCAATTACCCTACCGTCAAACAGTGCTGGTGGTATTAAATCTATTGCTCTGGCGACCGGTGCGTATTCACGCATTCGTCGTCAGTTCAAATTACCAATTGGTAAAATGGAAGGTGTTGAAGAGCCAATGGCTCGCCTGGCTGGTAATGCGTACTTAATGGACGCAGTCACTACCCTTTCAACAAAAGGCATCGACTTGGGTGAAAAGCCTAGCGTTATCGGTGCTATCGCGAAATACCACATGACCGAAAAATTGCGTGCCTGCATGGATGACGCAATGGATGTTCATGGTGGTAAAGGTATTTGTTTAGGTCCAAACAACTACTTAGGTCGTGGTTATCAGGGCGTGCCAGTGGCTATTACCGTTGAAGGTGCGAACATTCTGACTCGTAACATGATGATTTACGGTCAAGGCGCCATTCGCTGCCATCCTTACGTTCTTAAGGAAATGGAAGCGTCTGCAGAACAAGGTCCTGAAGCACTGAAGAAGTTCGATAACGCCCTATTCGGTCATATCGGTTTTGCGGCAAGCAACTTCATGCGCTCGGTATTCTATGGTTTTGGTGGTCACCGCTTAAGTTCAGTACCAGTCAGTGGTCCTGCACGTAAGTACTACCAACAAATGAACCGTTTCAGCGCCAACATGGCATTATTATCTGACGTTGCTATGGGTGTGCTTGGCGGCAGCCTGAAGCGTAAAGAGCGTGTATCGGCCCGCTTAGGCGATATGTTGAGCTACCTATACATTGGCTCTGCAATTTTGAAACGTTTCCATGATGAAGGGCAAATTAAAGAAGACTTGCCACTGATGCATTGGGCTATGCAGGATACCTTGCACAAGCTTCAGGAAGCTCAACTGTCTATGTTGGATAACTTTGGTGGTGTTGGCTCTGTCATGCGCGCCATTATGTTCCCGCTGGGCCGCATTGCGAAGCGTCCAAGCGACAAGAACGATCACAAAATTGCGCGTATGCTGATGTCACCTAATGACGTACGTACTCGCCTGGGTAAAGGCCAGTTCCTGAGCCCTGAAGGTCACTTTGGCTTCTTAGAAGAAACACTACAAAACGTTATTGCCGCTGAGCCACTGTACGACAAAGTTTGTAAAGCAGCGGGTAAACGCTTCAGCTTTACTCAGTTGGACCAAATTGGTGCCAAAGGTAAAGAACTGGGCGTACTAAGCGATGACGAAGTTGCTCTTCTGGAAAAAGCGGAAGAAGGCCGTTTACGCACTATCAATGTTGACGACTTCGCACCGGAAGACTTATTGGCAGGTAAAGCGGCGTTTGATTACGCGCTGAAAAACCTAAAAGAAAGTGATGCAGCTTAAACGCTAAGCGTCTTAACGCAAATAAGGCGACTCTGTTTTGCAGGGTCGCCTTTTTTTTATGCTAGAATTCTGCGCTGTTTTAAACATTCTGACTTTAAAATAATAAAGGCGAAAGGTATGCAGTCTTCCAATAATGGTTACTCAGAGACCAGCAAGCGCGGCTGGTTTACTCGCTTCCTCGACATGGTCGAGTGGTTGGGTAATTTACTTCCTCACCCTATAACGCTATTCGCAATTTTTTGTCTGCTGGTTATTGTCGCTAGTGGCATTGCTGCTTATTTTGGTGTCAGCGCTATCGACCCTCGCGACGGCGAGACTGTTATCCAGGCAGTCAGCTTATTAAACGCCGAAGGTATACAAAAAATTGTGACCAACCTGGTGACGAACTTTACTGGCTTTACGCCATTGGGGACGGTGCTTGTCGCTTTATTAGGTGTTGGTGTGGCTGAGCGTTCAGGTCTCATTTCTGCGGCTATGCGTGGCTTGGTTATGAAAGCGCCACCTAAGTTAATTACCGTAACGGTCGTTTTTGCCGGTGTTATCTCTAACACGGCGTCGGAGCTCGGCTACGTAGTGTTGGTTCCGCTTGCCGCGATGATCTTCTACGGCTTAGGCCGCCACCCACTCGCTGGTTTGGCCGCTGCATTTGCCGGTGTCTCTGCAGGTTACAGTGCCAATTTATTAATTGGTACCGTTGACCCATTACTGTCAGGGATAACCCAGGAAGCGGCAAAGATTGTCGACGAGAACTATACCGTTGGCGCTGAAGCCAACTGGTACTTCATGATGATAAGCACCTTCCTCATCGCCATTCTGGGTGCAGTCATTACGGACAAAATCGTGGAGCCCAAACTTGGCAAGTACAATAAAGACGAAGCGTCCATCGATTTGTCCGATCAGTCTTCTATGGAGCCGCTAAGTGCTCTGGAAAAGCGTGGCTTAAAGTTAGCCGGACTAAGTGTGTTAGTACTGTCAGGTATTCTCGCTCTCACTGTGGTACCCGAATGGGGCATTCTCCGACACCCGGAAACCGGCTTAGTGAAAGGCTCTCCATTCTTAAAAGGTGTCGTGGTTTATATTTTCTTCTTCTTTGCCATTCCGGGTTTTGTTTACGGCCGTGTCGTAAACACCATGAAAAACGACCGTGACGTCATTGACGCAATGTCGCACAGCATGGGAACCATGGGTATGTACATTGTGCTGGTTTTCTTCGCCGCGCAGTTCGTTAACTTCTTTAAATGGACCAACTTTGGCACCATCTTCGCTATTAACGGCGCAGAGTTTCTGACCAATATAGGCATGACCGGCCCACTCATTTTTGTGTTCTTCATTATGGTCTGTGGGTTTGTAAACCTAATGCTGGGTTCAGCATCGGCACAATGGGCTATTACTGCGCCAATTTTCGTACCTATGCTGATGCTTATTGGTTACTCACCAGAAGTGATTCAGGCGGCTTACCGTATCGGCGATTCGGTGACTAACGTCATAACACCGATGATGAGTTACTTTGGTTTGATACTGGCTGTTGCAGCTCGTTACAAGAAAGATTTAGGTATTGGCACATTGGTCGCGATGATGCTGCCTTACTCAATGATGTTTTTCATCGGTTGGACAATATTGTTCTTTATTTGGGTATTCGGCTTTGGGCTACCAGTTGGTCCGGCAGCCCCAACTTATTACGGATAAACTCTTATTCTGGCCGGCGCATTACGCGGTATGCAATAACCGCTAATAAGCCGGCCACACCTATCACCCACGCCATTGCGTAATCGGTAAAACTCCCTGCCTGGCTCACGCCGACCGATACCAACCCAGCAATTAAAAACTGTAAGCTACCAGTAACGGCGGACGCCGAACCTGCGCGCTCCTGTTGCTCTGCCAACGCCCCCGCCATAGCATTAGGAAAGACTAAGCCAAGCGTTGAAATATAAGCAAATAAAGGCAGCAAAATGCCCCAGAAGCTGGCATGAATATAAGCCATCACGCACATGACAGTCGAAACAACCGCCAGTATCGGCAAAGATATATTCAATATTTTTCGTGAGGAATGATATTTCAGTAACCAGCCATTGAGCTGAGAAAAACCGATAATACCAATAGCATTCACACCAAATAACCAACTGTAGTGCGTTGGATCCAACCCGAAAATTTCAATAAACATTTTCGGCGAGCCGGTGATATAGGCGAACAGCCCGGATTGAGCAATAGCCCCTGTCAGTGAATAGCGTAAAAAGGAAGGATCCCGAAATACCGCCCAATAGGTTGTTCCGGTATGGCGCATACGCACATCGTAACGGCGTCCGCGTGTTTCCGGCAGCACAAAGTGAATAGTCACTGCGGAAGCAACTCCCAGAGCAGCAACAATGAGAAAGAGTGCTCGCCAGCCCATCCATTCGGTAATATAAGCGCCGAATAATGGTGCCAAAATAGGCGCAACGCCCATAACCAATATTAAAAACGAAAAGACTCGCGCTGATGCTTGCGGCGTATAGAGATCACGCACTACGGCACGGGCTATAACAATCCCCGCGCAGGCTCCAATAGCCTGAAAGAATCGCAGCACAATCAACCACTGAATGTCCGGTGCATAAGCACAGGCAACGGAAGTCACCACATAAATTGCCAAACCGATATACAGTGGGTTCTTACGACCAAACTTATCGGTTGCCGTACCATACAGCAACTGCCCTATGAATAAGCCAAAGAAAAACGCAGTCAGTGATAATTCTACGTGATGAGTGTCGGTGGCGTAGTCACTGGCAATTGCGCTAAACGCCGGCAAATACATATCAATAGACAGCGGCGCAAACGCGGTAAGTAACGCCAGAATGACAACAATAAAGTCGAATCTGGCGTTATCGGAGACCGGTCTTGGCTCAAACGAGTGAGCCATTATTTATCCTCTACAGGCGTATATGACTGAGTTGCAAACTCTTCAGGTCGTTGCAGAACCTCTTGAGCTCTGGCGTAATTCACTAGTGACTCAGCATAGTCAATACCGGTATTGCGGGCACGCCCCCGCTCACTAATACGGTAGAATGTATTCCAACCATCCTGGCCGCCAGCAATGAAGCTGTTCGTTACCAAAATATAAGTCGCTCTGGCCGACATTGGCTGCCAGCTCTGGCTGCCTTTATCCCACACTTCTAGGTCAGACACGCGGGAGCCGGTTTCTTCGGTTAAATCGACTGAATAACGAATGCCCGCCCCATAGGGGTAAGCGCCCTGTGAACCGCCGTCTGACACAGCGTAGGCCAAAGCCTCTTCCATTGCCTGTTTAAACTCAGAGCCGGTCAGCTCTAGTTTCACTAAGGTATTTGCGAACGGTAATACGGTAAAGGCATCACCCACCGTAAAGTCACCTTCAGGAATATCCGCTCGCACGCCACCACCATTTTGAATAGCAAAGTCGGCTTCGGGTACTGAGTGCAGAAAGGCTTCCGCAACCACTCGGTGAGCGCCTGAGCTGATTACCTGCGCACAGCCGGCCCGGCGGTTTCTATCAACTTGTTGAGAACAAATTTGCTGAGGTACGTCCGCAATAACCTCTGCTGAAAAATCGTCAACTTTACTTCGATAGTCTTCTAATATGGACTGAAGCTCGGTATCGGGTTCAACGAAGCTATAAACACCGCTCTCTTTTAATGCGGTGGTAATCGGTTCATAGGTCGTCACAATACCGTCAGACACCTGAATGTCTTTACCCAATAAGTAGTGAGGTCGCCCACCACAAGCTGCGATTTTATCGCCATCAAACTCAGCTTTTAGTTCACCGACAACCAGCGAGTACTGATAGGCGTGGGCAATACACACTTTGTCACCATCCGCATTGGTTAATTCTGTCGGATACGATCCGGCAGACTTCATACCAAACTCACTAAAATCACCGAGTAAAGTATGCGAGTCACCACCAATAATCACATCAACGCCAGGTAATTGTTTAACCAGTTCCCTGTCACGCTCATATTGAATGTGAGTGAGCAAAACAATTTTCTCAACGCCCTGGCGCTGAACTTCGGCAATGTATTTTTGCGCCGTCTCAAGTTCGTCTAAAAACTCGGTGCTTCGGTCTGGCTGGGAAGACTTTTTTGTTTTACTGGCAATGGTTAAACCAATAATTGCCACCTCTTCACCGCCACGCTCAACAATGGTGTAAGGCTTAAACATATGCCACTCGTTGTCTGGTGTCAGTGGCGACTCACCCACCTCAGGCTTAATATTGGCACTTAATTTGGCGGTTTGGCACTGCTCGGTACCTAACTGCTGTAAGAACTTAGCAAGGCCTGCATCACCGTTATCAAACTCATGGTTACCAATAGTGAAGGCATCAAAACAAACCTTATTCATCATGCGAGCATCGGCTTCACTGCCAAACAGCGTGAAATACAAGCTGCCTGTTACAGCATCACCGGCATGCAGGGTAAGAACATTGTCATTAGCCGATCGCAGCGCTTTTATCTGCGCGCCAACGCGTGGAAAGCCTCCGGCTTCTATCTGCCACTCCTGGTCCGCCCATGCCAGCGTTTGCTGTTTGGCGTCTAAGGTTGAGTGGTGATCATTCACGTGCAGCACTGTCAGCTCAAAATTCTCATTTTGGGGCACTTGCTCTGGTGCTGATGCGCAGCTCAGTAATGCAACCGAGCCGAACGCAATAGCAGCACCACGCATCAACGGACTCAAAAGACGCTTGTTCTTATTCACCTGCATACTCCTTAGTGTCGGTTGCTATTAGTCTTTAATAAGACCAATTTCACGCAAACGCTGCATTAAATAATCATCCGCCGTAATGGGTTCGTCACGCTGCGGGTTTTGTTCAGTTATACAGCTCTCCAACGGGGTTATCATTACGTCCGGGTTAAAGTGTAAGAAGAACGGAATAGAGTAACGCGACTTCTCATTGTAAGGCGCAGGCGGATTAACCACACGATGCGTAGTCGAGGGCAACACATGGTTGGTTAAACGCTGTAGCATATCACCCACGTTACAAATAATGGCACCTTCAATAATGGTTACCGGCACCCAGCTACCGTCTTTCGCCAGAACTTCCAGACCCGGCTCTCTTGAGCCAACTAATAAGGTCAGAACGTTGATATCTTCATGCGCACCCGCTCGTACAGACGGTGTATCTTCATCAATAATAGGCGGGTAATGCAGTGGGCGCAAAATTGAGTTGCCGTTATTCACCTTGTTGCGGAAAAAGTCTTTTGGCTGACCCAAGTAAACGGCCAGTGCATCTAACACCTGGTTACCCAGCTTATCCAGTGCTTCATAGATGGCCAGCATGTCGTCTTTAAACTTTGGTAACTCTTCTGGCCAAACATTCGGTAACAGCTGCGGATAAGCCGGTGTACCTTCCACTTCGCGGCCAACATGCCAAAATTCTTTTAAGTCCACATGCTCTGCGTCTTTCGCTATTTCAGTACCAAAGGGTGTATAACCGCGTGCGCCACCTTCTCCGGGACGGTGATATTGCTTTTTAACCTCATCCGGCAATGCGAATAACTCACGACAAGTGTCTAGCGCGCGTTCTATAAGCGCTGTATCAACACCGTGTTGCGTTAACGCAATAAAGCCATACTTTTCATAGCCTTGGCCAACATCCTGAGTAAATGCATCAAAATTATCGTGATAACGTCGCATATCGACGTGCGGAATAGACTGCATGGTGGCGTTCCAACTTATTAATTTAGGAAAACGGAAAGAGCCCTGTATTTTAGGGCTTAGGCAACAAAATCACAAGTTAGCCAGCGCCTCTCGAACCGGCTTGTAGTCACGTCGGTGAATGGGGCAAGGTCCGTATTTCTTCAGTAGTTCAATGTGCCGTGCTGTTCCGTATGCCTTGTGCTTATTAAATTCATACTGCGGGTAGCGTTCGTGCCATTCCAGCATCTGTCTGTCACGCTCTACTTTTGCCAAAATAGACGCAGCAGCAATGCTTTCTTCACGAGCGTCACCACCAACAATAGCTTCGGCGGGTACCGTCAATTCGGGCACTCGGTTACCGTCAATCAGCACTTTGCTGGGTAATACGGGTAACGCTTCTACTGAGCGTTGCATAGCTTTCATGGTTGCCCAGAGTATATTGATTTGTTCAATCTCGTCAGGGTCTGACTGCGCTATTGCCCAATACAGCGCCTTTTCCTTTATCTCGATGCTGAGCTTCTCGCGCTTCTTCTCACTCAGCTTCTTTGAGTCATTAAGCCCCTCAATAGGACGTTCAGGATCAAGAATAACCGCAGCGGCAACAACGGGTCCTGCAATAGGACCTCTGCCCGCTTCATCGACACCACAAATCATGAGGAAATTTTCACCTTGTTGCTTTGTTCATACGCCAAATAATGGTTATGATACCTGCGCATAATAATTAGACCAATAAAATAACAATCGGGAATACATCATGGCTCAATCTCCACAACCGGACCGTTCGCAAAAGGAAAAGCCGAACAGTCTGCTCAACCGCATGCTCGACGGCGTAGAAAAAGTCGGCAATAAGCTTCCTGATCCGGCCGTTATGTTCTTCGGCTTGCTCATTATTGTTTGGGTAATGTCCTGGGCGATGTCAGGGGTAGTTTTGACGAAACTCACCCGCTAACCGGTGAGGCTATTAGCGTCACCAACTTGCTCAGCGGTCCTGAAATAACTGCGTTTTTGGCCAATATGGTCGACACCTTTATGGGCTTTGCGCCGTTAGGCGTTGTATTGCTGGCAATGCTGGGTGTCGGTGTAGCTGAACGTTCAGGTTATATTGACGTGGCCATTAAGCTTATGCTGAACGTAACGCCAAAAACCTTACTCACACCGATGCTTATTTTGGTCGCAATTGTCAGTCACACTGCAGTCGACGCTGGTTACGTGCTTGTTATTCCACTTGGCGGCGTTATTTTCTACGCCGCAGGTCGTCATCCACTGGCGGGTATTGCAGCGGCATTCGCCGGGGTTTCCGGTGGTTTCAGTGCTAACTTTGTACCTTCAGCTATTGACCCATTACTACAAGGCTTTACTCAAAGCGCGGCGCAAATTATTGATTCTGATATTCAGCTGAACCCGTTGAATAACTACTTCTTTACCGCTGCATCTTCCATTGTGGTAGTAGCTATTGGTTGGTTCCTGACCGACAAAGTGGTTGAACCGCGTCTGCGCGGCGCTGAAATCGACGGCCATCCTGACGATATGCCGGCGGTTGATGATGTATCTCCGCGAGATCGCAAAGCATTTTACGCGGCTTCTCTCACCATGCTTGCTGGTATTGTATTACTGTATTTTTCAGCAACAGTAGAAAATTCGCCGCTGGCCGATCCACAAACGGGTGAATTAGCCTCTCTGGGCGCACCGTTAATGGGCATGATTGTCCCGTTAATTTTCCTGCTGTTTATTATTCCGGGCATTGTTCACGGGTACGTATCAGGTAACTTTACGAACTCACAAGACGTTATTGGCGCCATGAGCAAGTCGATGGAAGGCATGGCTTACTATATGGTCATGGCATTCTTCTGTGCGCTGTTTATAAAGGCTTTTGGTGACTCTCAGCTGGGAACACTTATTTCAGTAAAAGGCGCGAACTTCCTTGCCAGCTTAGAGCTATCAGGCGGCGTTACAATGGTAGGTATTGTCTTCTTGGTCGCGTTTATCAACTTGTTTGTGGGTTCAGCGTCGGCTAAATGGGCACTTATTTCACCTATTTTCGTGCCTATGCTTATGCAACTGGGTTACTCGCCAGACTTAACGCAAGCGGCTTACCGTGTGGGCGACTCGTCCAGTAACATCATTACGCCGTTACTGCCGTACTTCCCTCTGGTTGTGGTTTACTGCCAGCGTTACGTTAAAAAGACCGGTATAGGCACGCTAGTTTCCATGATGCTGCCATACACAGTCTCACTGCTGGTGCTTTGGTCTGCCTTCCTGATTCTATACTGGACTCTAGGCATTCCTCTGGGCTTCCAGGCTAGTTATACCTACCCGGCAGGTTAAACAGTGACTGCTATTGCAAATAAAAGAGTCTGGCTAACCGGTGCCTCTTCAGGCATCGGTTTGGCACTGGCACGTCAACTCGCCGACAAAGGCGCAAAGCTTATTCTCACTTCGCGTCGTGAAGCTCAGCTGGAGGAGTTGCGTCTGTCACTACCAAACCCCGACTCCCATAGCGTCTTAGCTCTTGACCTAAGCCATCCAGAAAAGGCAAAAGAAAAGGCGTCGTCAGCGTTAGCGAGTAAAACGGTAGATATTTTAATTAATAATGCCGGTGTTTCTCAGCGTAGTCTGGCAATGGAAACAGAGCTTCCGGTTTACCGAACCCTAATGGAAGTCGACTACTTCTCCGTTGTCGCTTTAAACCAAGTTGTTCTTCCACAAATGGTAGAGCGCAGCAGCGGACATATCGTGACGGTATCCAGTGTAGCGGGCAAAGTCGGTACAAAACTCCGTAGTGGCTATTCCGGTGCTAAGTTCGCTGTTGTGGGCTATATGGATTGTTTACGGGCTGAAATGGCAGAGCACGGCGTACACTGCACCACCATACTGCCGGGTTTCGTACATACTCAAATTGCCCATAACGCTCTAACCGGAGACGGTTCACTAAGGGGCAAGGAAGACAACGACAACGCGGGTGGTATCAGTCCTGAAAAGTGTGCTTCAGATATTATTCAGGCAATAGAAAACAATAAAGCGGAAGTTATTAGCGGCAAAGGCATGAGTAAAGTAGCGCCACTGTTGCAGCGCTTTATGCCAGGGTTACTAAGGAAAATGCTGGCTAATCGTTAGGCTTGCTAGGAAAGATGGCTGACGGCGTTAACCACATTGGTTGCGCCTTCGTCTATTTCATCCATTATGACTTTCACTTTTTCAATTTGCTCCTGCCCGCGCTTTGCCATTTCCTGAATATCGTCAATAGACAACGAGATAGCTTCCGAAACTTCTGAACTGCGCTGCATAACGCCCGATATCTCGCTTGTTGCCTGCGTCGTTCTGGTTGCCAAATTTCTTACTTCGTCAGCAACGACAGCAAACCCACGGCCATGCTCACCCGCTCTGGCTGCTTCAATTGCCGCATTTAATGCCAGGAGATTAGTTTGCTCCGCCAGAGCATTAATGGTTTTAACAATGTCTTCAATACTAACGGCCTGCTCTTGTAACTGCTCAATAATATTGTCGGTTTTCTGGCTTTTGGTCAGAATTTCATTAGAGGTTTCCACAGAGACATCAATAGAGGCTTTACCGTCTTTCACTATCATCGCCGTTTGTTGAGACGTCGAATACGCAATTTCTGCAGCTTCTGTGGTTTGTTGGGCTTTTAACACTTGCTCCGTCACGTCGCTGGCAAACTTAATGACTTTTACAACTCGGCCATTACTGTCAAAAACTGGGTTATAACTGGCCTCCAGCCAAATCGGTTGCCCGTGTTTGCTGACACGCTTAAAACGCCCGGTTTTAAACTCACCTTTACCAAGTTCACGCCAAAAACCCGGGTTTTCATCGTAAAAGCTTTGCTCACAAAACAGCTTATGGTGCTTGCCGGTAATATCGCTGAGCGAATAACCCACGGTATTCAGAAAGTTATCATTTGCCCAGGTAATAATTCCGTCAGGGGAGAACTCAATAGTCGCCATCGACTTATTAATTGCCGTATTAACGGCGGTTTGCTGCTCTAAGGCGGTAACTTCGTCAGTGACATCACTGGCAATTTTCGTAATGAAAACAACCTCACCTTTCTCGTTTTTAACAGGAAAGTACGTCGCTTCTAACCAAATAATGTCGCCATTACTGCGAATGCGCTTAAATCGCTCATGCTGCGACTTACCCTCTGCCAGCTGCTGCCAAAAATTTCGATACGCCTGAGAAGATGAATAACTCGGTTCACAAAACATTTTGTGATGTTTAGAGATAACATCATCGAGACCATATCCCATGGTTTCCAGAAACTGGTTATTGGCATTTAAAACATAGCCCTGAGGGGTAAAGTCAATACGCGCAACATTACTGTCAATGGCATTCATTAACTGTTTATATTGCGACAGCTCTTCAGTGGTTTTAGCGAGCTGGTGTTTCGTTTTAGCGCAAAGCATTAAGGTATTCCTACAACAAACAAAGAACTTTTGAATGCGATAGTTTACGCTTTGCTGGTCTAATCAGATCAAAAAAAGATCTATTTTAGAGTAAATACTCACCAATACTTGATCTGTATCAAATTCGCTAAAGCCGGCATTAAGAACTCCATGCCGGGTTCCAGGTAACTTCCCAAATATGGCCGTCCGGATCTTTGAAGAAACCGCCGTAGCCACCCCAAAATAAGTCTTTAGCCTCATGAAGAATGGTTGCTCCTGCCAATTTAGCCTCATTCATAACTGCATCAACTTCAGAGTGGGAACTGACATTATGGCTCAGCAGCACCTCATTGGCATTTTTAGCGACATCAACACCCATTTCAGCAGCAATGCTTTTACGCGGCCACAAAGCCAGTCTCAAACCACTAGGCAGCTTAAAGAAGGCAACAGCGCCATTTTCAAAGTCCTCACCGACAATGCCCTTCGTTTCCCAGCCTAAACCGTCCTGATAAAAAGCAAGTGCGCGCTTTAAGTCATCGACTCCCAGCGTAATAACACTAATACTTGGGTTCATAGAATCTCACTGCCTCAAAAGTTAAAATCTTACTTTAATTAACGCTTAAGTGATGGTCAAAGTATGGACGCAACATTGCTGGAACATTATAAAAATACCGACTACTGGTTTGTTGTGAATGGCCAAAAAATTACTTTATCGGTAGGTAGCACCAATAGCGACTTTGATACACTCTCTCATGACTTAAACTGCAAAACAGGGGCCTTTATTACCGCTTTTAACCCTCAGAGTCGGCAGTTAACCTTTGACGAGAATTGCGAAAGGAACCAACAGTTAGAAGCTGAATTAGTGGATTTTAAAGGCATTCGATACTTTTACGGAGTAGGTCAAGACCGCAGTTTCCAATGGCCAGCCGAAAAAAGCTTTATGGTTTTAGGGTTGAGTCAACAAACAGTCATTGACCTTGCCCGCCGATATCAGCAGAATGCCTTTCTCTGGATTGAACACCAACAAGCTGCAGTGCTCATCGACGTATGAGTTAAGGGGGGCACCATGCCATCACACCATAGCCGCTGATAAACTCGCGTTTATCTACGCCCTTATTGCCGTTTTATTATGGTCGACGGTCGCTACGGCGTTTAAAATCACACTAGAGTACATGACGCCATTACAAATGGTAACAGCCGCCAGTGTCGTTTCCTTTGCTATTCTAAGCCTAGTCTGTGTGATTCAGAGAAAGTCTCACTTGTTGCTGCTTGAGCTGCGGAAAATGCCCTTGTACTACGTACTAATGGGGCTTATTAACCCTCTTATCTACTATTTAGTGCTCTTTCAAGCTTATAAACTGCTACCCGCCTCCGAAGCTCAGCCCCTGAATTACACATGGGCAATAGCACTCAGTATTATGGCCGCCCTGTTTCTAAAGCAGCATATTCGTCGCCGCGACTGGGTCGCCTGCGCACTGGGTTATTTCGGTGTGTTAATTATAGCGACCCGCGGTGACCTATTTGGGCTTAGCTTTAGTAATCCCTGGGGTGTTTTATTAGCCTTGATATCAACCTTCCTGTGGGCCGGTTACTGGATACTCAACACCCGACGTAATGCGGACTCAGTCGTTAGCCTAGTCTTGTCCTTTGGCTTAGCATTGCCAATTTTAATTATTGCCAGCTTTGTCTGGAGCGACTGGTCGAACATACCCTGGCAAGGCTGGGCAGCTGTCAGTTATGTCGGATTATTTGAAATGGGTATTACCTTTTTATTTTGGCTAAAAGCTATGAAAACAGCCACCAACACCGCACTTATTAGCAACCTGATATTTATATCGCCGTTTATTTCACTGCTGCTACTGTCAGCAATTATTGGCGAGACCATTTATGTCAGCACTATTGTGGGCTTGGCACTTATTATTACCGGTTTATTAGTGCAGCGGCTTCACTTTAAGAAAAAGCTTAAGCCATAGCCTTTTTAACGATTTCATCCGCCGCTTCTTTGTCCTCTTCGTCAGGCGAAGGGCCATCATTAATACTATTTTCACCAGGCGAGAGAGCCAGTTCCGTTAGCAGAGGAAAATGATCAGACCCAAAGCCAGGCAGTCGCGTCATTGAAACCAGTGCAAAATGGTGGCTATGAAAAATATGATCAAGCGGCCAGCGAGCAAACCAATAGTCCGCGTGAAAAGTGTTGAACATACCCCGCCCCACCCGCGGGTCTAACAATCCACTGATTTTACGGAAGAGCAAAGTGGTTCTCGACCAGGCCACATCGTTCAAGTCGCCAGTGACTATAGTCGGATGCTTCTCGGGCTCTACATGTTTCGCAACTAACAGAAGTTCACCATCACGCTCCTCCGACTCCTCATTTTCCGTTGGACTCGGCGGCGCCGGATGCACAAAGTGCGCTTTCACTTTTTGCCCGGTCGGTAACTCAATAAAGCAATGTATCGACGGCTTATCGTCCTCAATTAAGTACTCAACGCTAACGTCAGATAACGGCAGCCGAGAATAGAGATGCATACCATAGAGATTATCCAGAGGCACCTTAACCGTATGAGGGTAGTTCGATTCAATAGCCTCTAACTGCTCCCCCCACCATCCATCAGACTCAAGCGTTACCAGAACATCCGGCGTATAGTCCCGAACCAACTTAATAAGGCCATCACTGTTACGGTTAGGCGTCAGTACATTCGCCGCCATAATTCTAAGCCGAGCCCCTGCCTCGCCTGCATCAACCGCTTTCACTTCTTTCGGAAATAAAGCCGTATAAGGCACCACCCACCACAGCTGACAAACAAGACAGCCAATAATCAGCCCCATAGCCACCGCAGTGACCGACGTCCAGTCACGTATAACCACAAAACCAATGATCAACAGTACCCCAAGCAGCACCGAAAGCTGCAAACGCGGAAAATCCAATCCGCGAATCCACCAAACCTGCGACCACGACAACGGCGCTAACGTCAGTACCGCCAGTAATATCGCTAAAGAAAGGTAAATAATTTCAAACATCTTGGCTCTCTATGCTTCTCAGATAAGAAAACCATAGCACAGCTACAGAAAAGAAGGGGAAAGGAAGTGTTAAAGCTTCGGAGGAGTTCCTACGGATAGAGCGCTCCGCTTGGAGTTAAAACCCTCTGCTCACTACAGCTCACGGCGGGACTTAGTGAAGCGGTAAGAGTTAAGGCCCTCTACTACAGGAGTGTCGGAGGCCATGGATGGCCTTCGTCAAGCCCTCATGGATGAGCTCGTCGCGTCTCCTGTAGTAGAGGGCCTTAACTCCTAGCGAAACTAAAAGTCCCCCCGGGAGCTGTGTGACGCCAAGGATGGCGTCACTCAAGCCCCCAAGGATGATGGGATGGACACCTCGCTTTACACGGCGTCGCAATGCGCCATTATTAAAGTGATGTGTTCAATAATCTCAAACGAGGTGTCCACCCATGAAAGTTACAACAATTAGTATCGATTTGGCAAAATCTGTTTTTCAAGTTTGCGGAACTAATCAAGGGGGAACCGAAGTGTTCAACCGCCAAGTCCGAAGAAACAAATTGCTCGAGACCGTTATACAGTTCCCAGATGCTGATGTTGTGATGGAGGCATGCAGTGGCTCTAACTACTGGGGCCGTTTGTTTATTAAGCATGGTTTAACCGTCAAACTCATCCCCCCTCAGCATGTAAAACCATTTGTACGTGGAAATAAAAACGACCGTAATGATGCTTTTGCCATATCTGAAGCATCGCGTCGACCCAACCTAACCTTTACGCAGCCACGCTCGGTGGCGGCAACCGATATGGCTGTTCTACACCGTATCCGCGACCGCCGCCAAGGATCATTAACCCGCTTAACAAACCAAATCCGTGGTTTATTAAATGAGTATGGGATTGTTATTCCTCAAGGTATTGAACATTTGCGTCGTTACATTCCATTAATTTTGGAAGATGCAGACAATGAGCTTTCGCAATTAATGCGCTCAGAGCTACACAGCTTGTTTGATGAGTGGAGCATGATGGAATCGCTCATCAAGCAACATGATAGAGCCATTGAGCAGTTTGCACGCGCAGATGAACAAACTACTTTGTTAATGACAGCCCGTGGCATTGGTTCCATTACGGCCACAGCGCTTATGAGTGTGATGGGAAGCCCGGCAAATTATAGAAATGGGCGGCACTTTGCTTCATCGTTAGGGCTAACCCCTTCAGAGCATTCTAGTGGCGGTAAGCAGAAGCTTGGGCGTATCACAAAACGAGGGAATCGCTATGTGCGCAAGCTTCTTGTTCAGTGCGCGATGAGCCATGTTCGGCATCTGGAAAGCCGAACGGATAATCTGTCATTATGGCTGAAGAAGCTGAAAGACCGGCGAGGCGTGCAAGTTGCCGCTATCGCATTAGCAAATAAACTGGCCCGAATCTCCTGGGCTATGCTACACAAGCAGCAGGAATTTAAATTGAATTAAAACAGTATTTAAGTCTCATCCAGCAATGCGTAGTTGCATGGTGCAACAGGTAAAACCGACCCTTGAGATGCCGAGAGAACCTAGTGAGTTATAACTCAGAAGGGACGATATAGCGCCAAGGGTGCGGTTATCCATGAAGGCCAGAGCTCACTGAGGAATCACTTGCAGCTCAAAACAGGCCGTATATACGAGTGCAGTTTTATCCTGTCCACCTCACGCAAAGCTGGTTAGCAACAAGGTGAAATTATGTAACTAAACAACTTGCGTAATGTGAGGTGTCCATATAAGGGTTCACGGCGTGTTTCTTAACTTTCCTAACTCTTAGTTTCTGGCTCTTCCGTTATCTCAGACCATGTTAACCAGCATGCTGGTTGGGTCTTCGAGGTATTCCTGCCAGAGCTTGTTGAAGCGAGCAATGGTACCGCCGTCGATAATACGATGGTCGCCTGACCAGCTTACCGTCATTATCTTACGGGCTACGACGTTGCCGTTTTCGTCAAAACGCGGTAATTCCTGCACTTTACCTAAGGCAACAATAGCTGCTTCCGGCTTATTAATGATAGGTGTTGCCACCGTACCGCCGATAACACCAATGTTCGAAATGCTAATAGTACCGCCTTTCATATCAGCCTGGGGCACTTTGCCTTCTCGAGCAGCTTGAGTCAGACGAGTCACTTCATTGGCCACATCGATAATACTCTTGTTCTGTACCTGTTTTACGTTAGGCACTAACAAGCCAATTTTGGTATCGACTGCCATACCGATATTGTGATCATCGAAGTAGGTAATTTCAGTGCAGTCTTCGTTCACCTGAGCATTTATTACCGGGAACTCTTTTAGTGCCAGCGACAGAGCTTTAATAAAGAATGGCATGACGGTTAAGCGTACGCCTTTCTCTTTGTATTGCTCTTTCAGCTTTTCACGCAGCGCAATGAGGTTCGTAACGTCAAACTCATCGGCATAAGTGAAGTGCGGAATGGTGCTAACAGAATTCATCATCTGCTTAGCCATAGCCGCTTTTACGCCACGAATAGCTTCGGTACGCGTGCCGCCGCTATTCGCTGCTGGCTGCTGTGCTGGTTTGCTGTCGGTGCTGGTTGTAGCACTTTGACCACCCGACTTGAAGGCTTCAATGTCTTTTTTCAAGACACGACCTTTCTTACCAGAGCCAGAAACGTCAGCGATATTAATATCATTCTCGCGAGCTAAGCGACGCACTGCCGGACTGGCAATCGCTTTGCCCTGACGTGCTTTAACTGGCGGTTCCGCTTCTGCTTTTGCGGCTGCCTGCGGCTTAGACTCTGCACTGTTTTGCGAAGAGCTGCCTGAAGCAGTCTCGCCGGAGACTGAAGCCTGAACGCCGCCGGCTGGTTGCAGGGCAAATAAAGGCTTATGTACTTCGGCGATATCGCCTTTTTTGTGGTACAGCTTAACGACTTTACCGTCATCTTTCGCTGGAATTTCAACCGTGGCTTTATCGGTCATAACCTCAACCACTGGTTGGTCTTCTTTCACTTCATCGCCTTCAGCAACCAACCACTCAACGATTTCACACTCAACAATACCTTCACCGATATCCGGTAAAATAAAGTCAGTGGTTCCACCGCCAGCTGCTTGGTTACTATCTGGCTTACTGTCAGATTTTGGCGCTGCTTTCTCAGCCGTTTTTTCTTCAGCAGCGTCGCTTGAATCGCCCGCAGCATTAATGCGGAATAACGGCTCGTGGACTTTAGCAATATCGCCTTTTTGGTAATACAGCTTTTCAACCACACCGTCGTCTTTCGCCGGTATCTCAACCATGGCTTTGTCAGTCATGACTTCAACAACGGGCTGATCTTCTTTAACTTCGTCGCCTTCGGCTACCAGCCACTCAACGATTTCGCACTCTACGATCCCTTCGCCGATATCGGGTAGAATAAAATCTTTACTCATGTCGATGGGTCCTTAGTAGTTCATTGAGCGTTTGATGGCTTCGTAGATCTTCAAATGATCAGCCATGTACTCTTTCTCGTGACACAACGGATACGGCACATCAATACCTGATACGCGCGCAATTGGCGACTCAAGGTATAAGAAGCACTTATCCTGCACCGTTGCTGCAATCTCGCTAGCAAAGCCGCCGGTAATTGGGGCTTCCTGAGAAATAACCAAACGTCCGGTTTTCAATACCGACTGAGTGACTGTTTCAACGTCCCACGGCAAAATAGTCCGTAAGTCGATCACTTCACAAGAAACACCATCTTGTTCGGCTTTTTCGACTGCTTTTTCGGTCATTTCCATCTGCGCGCCCCAGCCCAGTACAGTAATATCCGTACCTTCTTTAACGACGTCAGCTTTGCCTAATGGAATAGTGTATTCTTCTTCAGGAACCTCACCCGTCGATGCACGATACAGGCGCTTCGGCTCCATAAATAACACCGGGTTTTTATCAAAAATGGCGCTCAGCAATAGACCCTTAGCTTCGTATGGGTTACGCGGCGTTACAATTTTCATACCCGGGGTATGAGCAAAATACGCTTCCGGCGACTGCGAGTGATAGTGACCACCAGCAATACCACCACCGTATGGCGTACGAATGGTTAAACCGCCTACATCAAACTCGTTGCCTGAGCGGTAACGGAACTTAGCCGATTCGTTAACGATTTGGTCAAACGCCGGGAATATGTAGTCACCAAACTGAATTTCCGCAACCGCATAGCTACCTTGTGAAGCCAGGCCGTTAGCGAAGCCAATGATGCCCTGTTCAACCAGTGGTGTATTAAAGTTGCGGTGCTTGCCGTATTTTTCGGTCAAACCTGAGGTTGCGCGGAATACGCCACCAAAGCCACCGGTGTCTTCACCAAAGCTGTAAACATTGTCGTGTTTGGCCATCGCCAGGTCGAGTGCGCTGTTGATGGCTTGTAGCAAATTCATTTTAGCCATTAGTCGATTCTCCCTGACGTTTTCGGATACGCATCCGGATACTTACGGATATGCTCTTTCAACTCTTCCAATTGCTCTTTCAGCAATGGCGTCGGTTCGTCATATACGTCATTAATCAGTTCATCGATATGTGGCGCAGGTACTTTTTCGGCTTCTTTTAATGCCGCCAGAACCTTCGCTTTTACTTCTGCATGATGCTCTTCAACATGGTCTTTATCCAACCAGCCTTCGTTCATCATCCATTTTTGCAGGCGATCAAGCGGATCTTTTACTTTCCAGTCGTCTTCTTCTTCGCGCGTACGGTAACCCGTTGGGTCGTCCGACGTCGAGTGACCCGACATACGATAAGACATGGCTTCAATCAGTACAGGTTCGTTTTCTTCTACCGCTAAGCGACGTGCTTCCTGTGTCGCTCTTAGTACGGCAAACACGTCGTTGCCATCAATACGGATGGTTTTCATGCCATAGCCAATACCGCGTGGCGCAATGCCATCACCGCCATACTGCTCGCCTTGCGACGGCGTTGAAATGGCGTAACCGTTGTTGCGACAGAAGAAAATAACCGGCACTTTGTAAACCGATGCCATGTTCAAGGCAGCGTGGAAGTCACCTTCAGAAGCTGCACCTTCGCCAAAGTAGCAAATAGTACACTTGCCGGTTTTATCCATCTTCTGCCCGAACGCATAACCGGTCGCTTGTGGTATTTGTGTACCCAGCGGCGAAGAGATGGTCATAAAGTTTAAGTCAGCACAGCCATAGTGAACTGGCATTTGACGACCTTTACCTAAGTCTTTTTCGTTCGAAAACAACTGGTTCATGAACTGCTCAACGGTAAAGCCACGGTACGCCAACGCACCCTGTTCGCGATACTGCCCCATGATCATATCGCCGTCATCTAATGCGGCCGCAGAAGCGACACTTTCTGCCTCTTCACCGCGCGAAGCCAGGTAAAAGCTAATACGCCCCTGACGCTGCGCGGCAATCATGCGCTCATCGAGCGTACGAATAAATTGCATTGTGTCGTGAATTTTAACGATAAGGTCTTTATCGTACTCAGGCATGTCAGCGCCTTTATGGAAGCTACCGTCCTCTTTGAGGATCTGTAGCATCGGAATTGTAACCGACTCACCGTCAAACCATTGCGGCTTAGTCACAATCTCTGTGTTGTGTTTTTTATCCTTTGCCATAACCTTCTCTTTCGGTTGCAAGCTGGGTGAAATTTGCCGCTACTTTACCTTTACGTAAAGTGACATGCAAACCACAAACTAACGAAAAGTTAACGCAGTAAGTGTAAATAGAAACGAACAGGATTAACAATAAAGCCTGACTACTTAGACCAGTTTAGTCTACTCCAATTCGAGTGATTCTGTCGGTACTCTCACGACAGTCAGTAAGGCTCTTTGTCCCAAAGCAACCTTGGCGTTCGGGAAAATAATATGCTCGCCGTCATGCTGTGCGTAAAGGTTGTCATCACCGTCTCGCGCCAGTAAATCGCCCTTGTCAAAAGACGTAAAGTTAGCCACATCGTCTGCAAAGTTAAGCTCAAAATCTTCGTTCATGCGATTAATTGTCTGAGCTTCTTTAAAGATAAAGTGTTTATTAGGCTCGAACGAGCCAAAGTCGAGCGAGTCTTCGCTAATTAACCGGCGTAGCGTTTGCTCTGCAGCAGCGAACTTCGAACGGTCATTCTCGCCAAACGGGCGTACTTTTCCCAACTCAACAGTAAACGCGTGCGCGTTAAATTCATTCACGCTGAAGTATGAGAACGTGGTTGTCGGTGCTTGATTCAGCAACACCGTGTCCACGCCGCAGGCTAGTAAAAACTGAAGCTGGTGTTTGTTATAAGGCTTGCCATGAGTAAATGGGTAGACAGCGAACTTCTCGCGCTTTGAGTCACGTATAGCCGTGTGCAAATCATAGTGCAGTCGCTCTCGCTCGCCTTCTGGCGACGTTTCATAAAAGCGTTTCACATACTGTTCTATTTTCGCCGCACGCTCACGCTCTTTGTTGTGCGCTTTACCATTACTGTGCGCACCGCTGAACAACCGGTTCATGTTTTCTTCAACGAAGCGTTCGCCTTTATTGATAGACGCCGGGTTCGCTATCAAAAATAAGGTTCTATGAATGACTGTCTGCTTTTCAGTGATAATGTCATTAATAATATCGCGGCATATTTCAATAGGAGCAGTTTCATTACCGTGCACAGCACAAGACAAGACGATATCTTTTTTACCAGGTTTTGGCGGCGAGACTTCCAATACACCGCTGTCCCATATTGACAGGGTTACACCGTTATTCAGTGTCTTTTTCTGAGTCTCTTCACTGCCCCACTCATTGGCGCATGTCCAAGCTAAAAAGTCCTCAAATGCCTTATTCAAACCAAACTCCTATGATTTTTTACCAGGTACGAAACCTTTTGTTGCCAGCAACTCACGCAATACTCGAGAGCGATACTCACGACGATAGAGAACAGCAACAACAATGAGACTTGAAACGACTAACATTGCCGGATGCAAGAACCACGATAAGTACGCTAATGCAAAATAGTAAGTCCGCAGCCCTTTGTTGTATTCATGTCCAGACTGATCCAACACTTTTGCAGCGTGGCGGGCAAAGCGGTCGCGCTCTTCTTCTGTCTTGTTTTCCTGATGAAACTCAACCGATGCGCCGAGTAACACAGAAACAAAGCCAAATTGGCGTATCGACCAGGTGAATTTGAAAAACGCATACACAAATATGAGCGCCAGCACTGCCAGTTTAAACTGTACCAGCAACGCATTCGTGTCCGGGCTTAACGGAATCTCATTTAAAACTGTCACAACTTCTTCGGCATGTGCCAGTACCGTTATAACCCCCGCCAGTACAAGAATGGTAGACGATGCAAAGAAGGTCACCGTGCGCTCAACATTACCGATAAGTGACGCATCAGCAACCTGGTTTTCTTTATGAACCACGGTGTTAAACCAGTCAATTCGCAAAGAACATAAAATACTCGATAGACAGTGGGTGGTCTTAGCGCGCTTTCGGGCAAAAAGAGAGTAGCCTATCCAGCAAAAGAAGAACAAGGCCAACGCAAAAATATCAAGGAATGACAGCAGCATGTAAATGACCCGAAGCCTCAAATAGTGTCTCAAAATTTATAACATCAAGTTTACCAGTTTATGACAGCACATACGACAAAGCCGGCGCATTTTGCCCCGGCTTTGTATTCTTCTGACTTAAAGCTAATAGTCTTTTAATGCTTCTTCTGTCGTCATATCTTTTGGCTCCGGTGGCTTCGCCAATCCATACCAGGATAAAAACGACTGCGTATTGCGTTTTGCGTCCGCTAATATCAAATACAGACATGGTATTAATAACAGCGTAATGATCGTCGCAAAAATAATACCGAACGCTAATGATATTGCCATTGGAATAACCAGCTTCGCCTGCATACTCTTTTCAAGCACAATGGGTAGCAGCCCGAAGAAGGTTGTCAACGAGGTTAAGGTAATGGCTCGGAAGCGACGGCAACCTGCATCTAAGACCGCATGTCGCAAGTCGGTACCCGCTTCTTTCGCCTTATTGACGTAGTCGACCATAACCAGACTGTCGTTAACCACAACACCAGACAGCGCGATAATACCAAACAGACTTAAAATGCTGACCGGCATACCCAATATCCAGTGTCCAATAACCGCACCGATAATACCGAAAGGAATAACGGACATGATAATAAGCGGCTGACTGTATGACTTCAGTGGAATCGCCATTAGTGCATACACTGCCAGCATTGCCAACAAGCCACCTAAAGCTAAAGAGTCTGTCGCTTCCGCTTCGTCCTGTGTAGCGCCTTGCAGTTTAAAGCCCACACTGGAGTACTGGTCAAGAATGTCAGGTAACTTCTGCTCTCGCACTTCATTAACCACACGGAATGGCTCAACCCGGTCTTTGTTAACTCGAGCCCGCACATTCACCGAACGCTCACGGTCAATACGCGTAATGGTTGAATAGCCTTCTGCAAACTCAATATCAGCCAATTCAGTGAACGGAATTTCAGACCCGTCAGCCATGCGTAACTTCATGTCTTGCAGGTTCCCCACAGACTGTCGCTGCTCTTCCGGATAACGAACCATGACTTTCACTTCTTCGTCACCACGTTGTATACGCTGAGCTTCAGCACCGTAAAACGCATAGCGTACCTGAGTCGCCAATTCCGCCAGGTTAATGCCCATTGCTTCAGCTAACGGCTTGGTCGTTAACAGAACTTCGTCTTTACCGTCACCAAAAGTATCTTCAATGTCAAAAACACCGTCGTACTCGCCTAGCACAGCTTTCAGCTCGTCGGCAGCCGCTTTCAGTTCATCAAGGTCATCACCCACTAACTGAAACTCAATGTCGAAGCCGCCACCGCCGCCTATGCCACCCTGAAAGTTAATAGTACGAACACCAGCTAGCTCAGGCACCGACTCTCGCCACTGATTAACAATCTCATAGCCGTCGATATTACGGTCTTCACCTTTCTTAAGCTCTGCGAAAACAGTACCGGCTTCAGTGCCATTCATCCAAATGTTAGTATGACGCACCACACCGTCACCTTCAGCCGCTTCGGTTTTCTCATCAACCTGAGCCAGACCTTTAGATACACTTTCCAGAACTTCAATAGTCCGCTCTTCCGAGGTGCCCGGCTGCATTTCAACATTGGCCTGAATAAAGTCGCTTGGAATATCCGGGAAAAAGACCCAGCGAACAATACCGCCGCTCATAAGGCCTATCATCAGAATCATCATGCCAACGAAGCTTGCCAATGTCGCATAACGATAATGCAGGCACTTTTTCAAAAACGGGCGGTAATACTTATAGACAAAGCGCTGAATTGCCTCGGCAAACTTATTACGAAAACGCTGGAAGCCATTCGGCTTCTCACTGCCGTCTTTTGAATATTTCATTTGCGCAATGTGAGCCGGCAAAATCCACTTTGACTCGATTAAAGAGAAAGCCAGCGCAATAATTACGACGTAGGCTATCGACTCCCAAATAGCCCCCATTCCGCCTTCGACCATCAGCATCGGAATAAAGGCCACCATTGTCGTCAGTACCCCGAAGGTCGCAGGAATCGCGACACGCTTGGCGCCAGCAACAACGTTGTCGACACTCTTTCCCTTCTCTTCTATTTCGGTATAGGCACTTTCTCCTATGACAATAGCGTCATCGACTACTATCCCGAGGACCAATATGAACCCGAATAAGGAAATCATGTTGATAGACACATCAACCATCGGTAGTGGCAGTAACGCGATGGTTCCCAGGAAGCATACCGGAATACCAATCATGACCCAGAATGCCAAGCGCAACTGAAGGAAGAGAGACAACATCAGGAATACCAACAAGCCACCAATCCACATGTTGTTTAACATTAGGTCCAGTCGGCCCTGCAAGTAATAAGAAGAGTCCCCCCAGGCTGCTAACTGAATTTCATCCGGTAGCTCCTGTTGTTTGCGATCGACATAGTTATTCACGTACTCAGCTATTTTCAGGTCGTTTTGGTCACCGACCGAATTGACACGAATAAATGTGGCTGGCTTACCATCAAAGCGCGTGAATGCCTCAGTTTCGACGAAGCCGTCTTCCACCGTTGCAATGTCCCCCAGGGTTAAACGGGTACCGTCGGGGCGACTAATGAGGACAATTTTCTCAAATTCACTGCCATAGTACGCTTGGTTATTGGCACGCAAAAGAATGTCACCGTTGGGGGTTTTTATAGAGCCGCCAGCAACATCTATCGAGGTGCCCCGAACCGCATTCACTATTTGCTGGAAGGTTAAACCGTAACGTTCGAGATCTTCCTGCGAAATTTCAACGGCAATTTCGTAGTCGCGTGCACCAACCACTGACACTTTGGTTATGCCGCCAACGCTTTTGAGCTCATCCCGAATGCTTTTCGCCAGCTCTTTGCGGGTTCGTTCGTTGGCGTCACCAAATACCGTCATCCAAATAACGTCGCGATTCGGTCGTACTCGATAAATATTCGGTTTTTCGATTTGCTGCGGAAAGTTGGGTATGGCATCGACAAGCATTTTAACCTCGTCCATGACCACCTGAACGTCATAGTCAGGCTCAACCTCCAGCGTGACACTACCAATTCCCTCACGAGATTGTGAGGTCATTTCCTCAATACCATCAACATCTTCAATGGCGTCCTCAATAAGCATGATGACACCCTGCTCAACTTCCTGCGGCGCAGCACCAGGGAACGGTACTTGAATACTGATAATATTAAGTTCAATTTCAGGGAACATCTGCTTGCGAACAGTAAAGACCGACAGCGTGCCCGCAACCAAAATGACTATCATTAACAGGTTCGCAGCGACCGGATTATTCGCGAACCAAGCGATAATACCTTTTTGCTTTTCGTTTTCCATGACGCTTACTCACCTTGCTCGTTGTCGTTTGCGGCAACTGTATCTTCATTTTTAGCGGAGGTTTCCATTTGCGCTGGCAACGGGTCGCCTTCCAAACGAACTTTCATGCCATTCAGCGCGTTTTTCAGCTGTGTAAGAACAACTAAGTCGCCCTCTTTAAGGCCTTCACTGACAATGCTGGTGTTGGCTTGCGTTCGAATGACTTCAATTTCTCTCTTCTGAAGTTTGCGCTCATCGGCAACGGTCCAAACCGTTCCATCAGGGTTAATCGCATAGGTCGGAACTTCCATAACCCCGGTCACTTGCTGCCCTTCCACTTGTGCCTGCACAAAGCGACCAAAACGCAAAGGCTCTTCGTGTGTTTGACCATTAAGGTTATAAGGGTCTTCAACCTGGACTACGCCGTAAATAACCCGGCTTGCTTCATCCAGCACACCTTCCGTTCTAACCAGCTTTCCTAGCCACTGAGTATCAACACCAGATACCTGTGACTCTAGTAACACTTTAGGCTCTGTCTGCGACTCTTCCGGAAGGTTAAGGTAAGTAACGTCCAGGTCACTGAGTGGCAAACGAATTTCGGCCACTTCGGTGCCATACAATGTTGCAATTTGAGCACCGGCACCAACAAACTGTCCTAAATCAGCTTGCTTGCTACGCAGAACGCTGTCATAAGGCGCTCTAATTGTAGTACGTTCCAGGTTACGCTCTGCCATGGCTAGGTTTGCTTCAGCAGATTCCAGTGAAGCTAATGCACTGGCTAGCTGAGGTTTACGTAAGCCCAGAGCAGGCGCTTCTCCTTCGGTAAACTGAGACCATTCTTCTTCCGCCACCCGAGCCCGGGCTTTTTCTTCTTCCAACGCAGCTTGTGCTTGCAGCAACTGAGCGCGAGCTTGTTGAACGGCAACCTTGTAATCGGATGGGTCAATTTGCAGTAATGTCTCACCTTTTTTGAAAAAGCCACCGGCATTATATTTATCTGCAACATCAACAATTTGCCCACTGACTTCCGCCAGCAATGTCGTTGAGTATTTAGGGGTGGCGGAGCCTTGCGAGTCGACCAAGAAGGTCATGTCGCGGGCTTTTACTTCTTTAACTTCCACCATTACGGCAGGCTTTTGCTGCTGTTTCTTTTCAGGGGGCTTAGCAGCCATACTCGCTAACACAGCTAGCAGAATAGCCACAAGAATAATGAGAGGTGGTATAAAAGCGCGTTTTTTCAGTTTCATCACAGTTCGCTCAGCTTTAGTTAATTTTAAAATTTCTTATAGCGTTATTATCCGCCTAACAAATGTAAATTGTTAGACCTTAACTGTTGCGAACTGTGATTTTTCCCTAATAAGTTGTAACGGACTATTACAAAACCCGGTTATCCCTCCAATAACCAGCGTTCCGCCGCCTCTACATAGCGCGGCTTACCAACTAACAGGACCACATCTTGCGGTTCAAATTCGGTGGCATCATCAGGATTTGGATATTCTTCGTCTTCTCGGCGTATTGCTTTAAGCTGAACGTTATGTTGCTCCCAATCAAGCGAAGCCACGGTTTTTCCGTTCGCCCATGCGCCTTCCGGTAAAGTCACAGCACGCAAAAATTCCAGTTTATCGACCATTTCTGGGCCCATGTCAGTTTCTGAGCCCTGGAAAAACCCATGCATTTCACCATAGTGGTTACGACGCTCTTTATCCAGACGTGCCAAAATACGGCGAATAGGAATGCCGCTGTGGCTTAATACATGAGATATCAACATCAAACTCGCTTCAAGTGTGTCGGGTACCACCTGAGAAGCGCCGGCGTTTTGCAAAGCATTTAAGTTTTGGTCGTCTCTACTGCGCACAATGACATAGGCATTCGGGTTTAATAGCCGCAGCTCTTTTAAAACTTCCACCGCACGCGCATCGTCCGCAAAGCTGATAATAACCAAATCAACTTTTTCAGCACCAACCGCACGTAATATATCTTTTCGGGCGCTGTCACCAAAATAAACACGCGCACCGCCGGCCACCGCTTCCTGAACACGTAAAGGGTCGTTATCAACCGCAATGTGCGTAATCCCCTCAGCGTCCAGGAAGCGACTAATCGTCTGCCCGGTGCGCCCAAAGCCACAAATTAACACTTGGTTTTCAAGGCCATCGCCTTGCGGGGTGCGCTGGCTTTCAATTTGCTCAATGGGGTCGGGCGTGCGAATAATAGCGTCGACCAAAGGTTTCAATCGGTGAATAATGATAGGTGTTATCGCCATACTGAAAACACCAATACCTATCATGCTGGTGACAATTTCCGGAGACAGCAAATTATGGTTATTTGCCAAAGCTACAATAACAAAGCCGAACTCCCCCATTTGGAAGAGCGATATTGCACTGCCCCAAGCGTCAGTGTCGCGCTCGCCCATAAGCCTTGCGACAGAGCTGATAATGGCTATTTTAACAATCGACATGACCAACACTGCGAGTAAAATCCAGTGCAGATTGTTTACAAACCCCGTTAATTGCAGCTGCATACCTATGGTGGTGAAAAACAGCCCCATTAAAATGTCACGGAACGGACGAATATCAGCTTCCAACTGATGCTTATATTGGCTTTCACCCAGCATCATTCCGGCTAAAAACGCTCCAAGCGCCATAGACAGACCGAATAAATGCGTCATACCACCGGCAACCAGCGCAACCAGCAGCGTTGCCAACACAAAAAGCTCGTCGGTTCTTTGCTTGGCGATTTCTTTAAACAGATAAGGTAATACCCACTTACCAACAGCCATCAGTACAGCAATAACCGCGGTGCCTTTAGCCAACGCAATTAGTAAGGTGTATCCAATACTGCCGGAATCTGAAGCTAACAACGGAATAATAATCAGTAAGGGGACAACAGCAATATCCTGGAATAGTAGAATGGCTACTGTCATTTGGCCTCGACGGGTGGCCGTTTGCGCGCTTTCTTTCAACTGCTTAATAACCACGGCAGTTGACGACAACGCCAAAGCTCCGGCAATAGCCAGCGAAGCCGCCCACTCACCCAGCCACAAAAAACCGATGAGCATGAAGACAAGCAACGAACCAATAACTTGCGCAGCGCCTAGACCAAATACCCAACGCCGCATTGCCATCATTTTAGGTAACGAAAACTCCAGGCCAAGTGAGAACAGCAGGAAAACAATACCCAGCTCAGCAACCAAGTGGTAATCATCAGGATCTTTAATCCACTCCATAACCTCCGGTCCGGCAATAATACCGGCGACAAGGTAAGCCAGTATGGCTGGTAGCTTTATGCGCCGAAATAACCATACAAGCACGACCGCTATAGCAAGCAGCATCAGTAGACTGGAAAATGTTCCGTTCATTCGGTCCCTCGTTTTCTAAATATGGCTGTCAAAATATTAACACTCTTTTGTTTCAGAAAAATTGATTTTATAAATCATTGTTTTAAATAACTTTTAATTTTTTGGCTTGAATTTTGCTTACTTCAAAACAGACAAAATTCATTGGAATCGAAAAGCACATGTTAGGTAAAGCTGTAATTAGAGATCGCTTAAACTCTGCTATCAACAAAACTCAGGCGTTGGTCAGCCAACTCACCTCGAGTGAGGACATCAAAGCGAACTCGTCATCATTGACAGAAAAATTACAAACAACGCTGGATATTACGTCTTTACTGTCAATATACAGTCATGCCGTATTAGAGCGCCTGCCTGTAAAAGCCATGCAGTTTGTCTCCGATGACCAAGTCATTAACCTACACGGCCAATATGACGAAAGCCATTTTGAATATGCTGTCATGCTTTATGCCGATGACCAATACCTGGGTCAAATGCTTTATCAGTTCAAACAACCTGCATCTTACGCGGTTAAGCTTCGCCTGGAACAAATGCATAAGCAGCTAACCTTTCCTCTGCGTAATGCGATGACCTATTCAAAAGTGCGGCAAGCCGCAGTAAAAGATCATCTAACTGGTGTTGGTAACCGTTCTCTGCTCGATGAAACTTTGGCACACATAACCGCCAAGCTTAAGCGTGACCCTCAAAAAGATGTCAGTATCGTACTTATCGATATGGACAACTTTAAGCAGGTTAATGATAACTTCGGTCACCAACTTGGCGACGAAGTCTTACAACAATTTGCGCAGCTCATAAAACATCAGCTTCGAGACACTGACCGTGTGTTCCGTTACGGCGGTGATGAGTTTGTGTTGGTATTGGAAGATACGCCCAAAAGCCAGGTAAATGATATTGTTGAACGTTTGGAAAAAGCGATTAGTCACGACTCAAAGTTAATGTCTTTGAATGTTGCTTTTAGTTCAGGCTCTTTGCAGATGGAAAGCTTTCACACAGCCGATGATGTCCTTGATGAAGTCGATAAACGCTTATACGAGGCTAAATCGCTGCGCTCTATAGCTAACTAAGAGTTGCTAAGCCATTCTAAAGTGGTTTGCCAGCTTGGACTTACTGTGGGTACATTATGACTTTCGGGCGCTGGAGTTAACCAGCCGGTAACAGGGGTCCAAACGTCATGCTCGTTGACCTGCAAAACAGGTACGCGTTGTCTTAACCAAGGCGCTAAGCCGCATTCTTTAAACCAGTCTGTCAGTTTTTTTCGTCCTTCTCTGCCGGGTTGGCCGAATTTACCTTTTGGGTGAGTTAAGCTCACTGTAAGAATCTCTGATTTTGCTAATACACTATCCGGAACGTGCAGGATCCCCCACTGGCCGAAGTGCGTTATTGGCTCCGAGATCGCCACGTCAGAGAACAGCTCAGGAACACCGTCATCAACCCAGAGCGCGCTTTTAAAATAACGAACCGAATAGCCCTGGCAATTAATTGCCAGCTGCGTATCTAACCGAACATTCAAGCTTTGCCGGCGAATTTGTTCAAGCTGCCCGTAACTTGGCAAACTTTTGCCTAATTGCTGAAGCCAGGTACGCAATAGTGCTCGTTGCATTGCCGCCGATGTATTTTTAAGTAACGACAACGGGAAACAATCTGAACTTTGTGTCTGCTGTGCGGCATGCAACTTTTCCAAAAGGAGTTCATCCATGACGTCCTGTTGTTCCGCACAAAGTCTGGCAGAGCGTATAACACTCATACCAAAGTGTGGCCAGCGGCTTTCCAGAGTTGGAATAACCTCGTGTCGTAAGAAATTACGCTCTATTGTCGTATCGTAGTTGGTGTCGTCTTCTATCCAGGTAAGCTGGTGGTGCGCTGCGTACTCTAAAATTTCGTCCTTACTGGTTGTCAGTAACGGTCGACAGAGTGTGCGCTCGCCCTCCCAGGGCTGAATCTCGGCCATAGACGCCAAGCCTTTAGGACCACTGCCTCGCTTTAACTGCAACAAGAATGTTTCTATTTGATCATTCTTATGCTGACCTACCAGCAGCACGGCGTTTGGCTCTGTCAGCTCAGCCAGTCTTTTATAGCGAAGTTCGCGACCAATAGCTTCCTTGCTCACGCGAGTTTTCATCGGCACTTCAAGGGGCTCGAAAATGGTATCAATGCCATAAGCTTTTACCGCTTCATGAATAGTGTCAGACCACTGGCCTGAGTCGGGATGAAAGCTATGGTCCAGATGAATAGCTAAATATCGGTACTGTGGGTTGTCGCGCCGAAAGCGCATCAATAAGTCGAGGATAGTCTGTGAGTCAGCCCCGCCACCTAAAGCAGCAACAAGTTGCTGCCCTGGCTGCAGAGAGAGTTTATTAATAGCTGCTAAGAAACGCTCATAAAGCGCATCAGTCATCATTATACTTAGCAGTACCCAAACGACATCAGCTTTTTGTAACGCTGATCTAAGCGTTCAGACTTACTTAGCCCTTCCAGAGACTTAACGTCTGACAGAAGCTGTTTCTTCAAGCGAACCGCCATTTCTTCAGCATGACGGTGCGCTCCACCTAACGGCTCTGGAACAATAGCATCTATAAGTCCGAGCTCTTTACTGCGCTGCGCCGTAACGCCCATAGCTTCTGCCGCCAAAGGTGCTTTACTGGCACTTTTCCACAAAATGGATGCGCAACCTTCCGGTGAAATAACTGAGTAAGTGCTGTATTGCAACATATTTACTTTGTCGCCAACACCAATAGCTAAAGCGCCACCCGATCCACCTTCACCAATAACAGTGCAAATAATGGGAACATTCAGTCGCGACATAACTTTTAAGTTACGGGCAATAGCCTCGCTCTGGCCACGCTCTTCAGCACCAATACCTGGGTAGGCTCCTGGCGTATCAATAAAGGTAATAATCGGTAAATTGAAACGCTCAGCGGTTTCCATTAAACGCAGCGCTTTACGATAGCCTTCAGGTTTTGGCATACCAAAGTTACGACGGATTTTCTCTTTGGTTTCACGGCCCTTTTGCTGACCAATGACCATAACAGGTATGCCATCAAGACGAGCCATACCACCGACAATAGCTTCGTCATTTGCAAAAGTTCGGTCGCCCGCAAGCTCATCAAACTCGGTAAAAATCATCCGAATGTAGTCCAGTGTGTACGGACGCAGGGGATGGCGAGCAAGTTGCGCAACCTGCCAGGCACCTAAATCAGAAAAGATTTTCTCGGTGAGTTCCTGACTCTTCTTGGTTAAACGCTGAACTTCTTCTTCAATATTAATATCAAGCTCGCCGCGCTTGCCGACTGACTTTAACTCTTCAATCTGCGCTTCGAGCTCTGCTATTGGCTGTTCAAAATCCAGAAAATTAAGGCTCATTCGCTGTCATTTCCTTTAAAATTCGAGTGAAACCTGCTGATTTCCCAGCAAGTTCTGTAATTCGTCTATTAATTCATCCGATGGCGTGACATACCAATTCGCTTCCACTGACAATTCCGCTCTCGCGTAAGACGAGTTATAACGAAGCTTTATTGGACAGGTTCCTTTTGCGTAAGGCTCTAGCACTGTTTCCAGCTTACCTGCCACACCATTTTCAAGTGCATCTTCCGTCAGCGTAATCGACAAACTACGCAAATAACTCTCACGCGCTTGCTCGATAGCCATCACTTCTCTAGCGGTCATTGTATTGCTATTACTAAAGTTATCAAATCTGACCTCACCTTTTACCCACAAAATTCGGTCTTTTTCGAGCAATTCTTGATAACTTTCGTATTCATTGCTGAATAATCGTACATCCATGCGCGCCGTTTTGTCATCTAAGGTCACTATAGCAAAACGCTGACCTCGTTTGTTTGTCAGTACACGAATATCTATAACGAGTCCTGCAATGGCAACGCTTTGATCTTTCGGTGTCGGACCGACATTAGACAGAGTATTTGACACATAGTGTTTCAACTCACTTCTAAAGCGGTTAATTGGATGGCCTGTCAGGTAAAGTCCAAGGGTTTCCCGCTCGCCTTCCAGCCACACTGCTTCTGGCCATTGGCGTACCTGCACAAACTCCTGCTCGACCGCTTCAGGCTCGGTAGTCAGCACACCAAACATATCTGACTGACCAATTTGCTCTGCCTGCAAGTGCTGCTCTGCCTGGCGAATGGCTTTTTCCAGCGTCGCCATAAGCGCCGCTCGGTGAGGACCTAAATTGTCCATAGCGCCCGCCCGAATTAAGCGCTCCAGCACCCGTTTATTCATTTTCTTCAAGTTCACTCGACAACAGAAGTCGAACAAGTCTTTGAACGGACCGCCTTCATTTCTGGCCTGAATGATTGACTCAATGGGAGCTTCCCCAACGCCTTTAATAGCGCCAATGCCGTAAACCACCCGTTGCTGTTCGTCGACCGTGAACTTATATTCGCCCTTGTTGACGTCTGGCGGCAGTAACTCAAGCCCCATTCGCTCACATTCGTCAGCCAGCGTGACAATTTTGTCGGTATTGTCCATATCCGCTGACATAACCGCAGCCATAAACTCAGCCGGATAGTGCGTTTTCATCCACAACGTTTGGTAAGAGACTAACGCATAAGCAGCAGAGTGCGATTTGTTAAACCCGTAGCCTGCGAACTTCTCCACCAAGTCGAAGATTTTCATCGCCAACTCTGGGTCAATATTGTTCTTGGCCGCACCCTCACGGAATATCTCTCGCTGTTTCGCCATTTCCTCGGGCTTTTTCTTACCCATAGCTCGACGTAAAAGGTCAGCGCCGCCGAGTGTATACCCGGCTAAAACCTGAGCAATTTGCATGACCTGCTCTTGGTACAAAATGACACCGTACGTCGGCTCAAGAATAGGCTGAAGGCTGTCATGCTGATACTTAACATCGGGGTAAGAGATTTCTTCACGGCCATGCTTACGGTCAATGAAGTTATCGACCATGCCCGACTGCAAAGGGCCCGGTCGGAACAAAGCAACCAATGCGATAATATCTTCAAAAGAATCCGGCAGCAGCTTCTTAATCAGCTCTTTCATACCGCGAGATTCCAGCTGGAAAACGGCTGTTGTTTCGGCTTTTTTCAGTAGTTTGAAACACGCCGGGTCGGTCAAATCAATGGCCGTTATATCGATAAGCTCTTCACCCGCTTTTTCTTTGCGAACGTTCACCATATCGACAGCCCACTGAATAATGGTCAGTGTTCTTAAGCCTAGGAAGTCAAACTTAACCAAACCAGCCGACTCGACATCGTTTTTATCAAACTGAGTGACCGGGTTTTTGCCTTCATCATCGCAATACAACGGAGAAAAGTCAGTGATAGTCGTTGGCGAAATAACCACACCACCGGCGTGTTTACCGGCATTACGGGTAACACCCTCTAAAATCCGCGCCATATCAATAATGGCTTTAACCTCACCGTCCTGGTCGTACGCTTCACCAAGCTGAGGCTCTATCTCAAACGCTTTTTCCAGTGTCATTCCCGGATCGCCGGGCACTAACTTTGATATGCGATCGACAAAACCGTAAGGATGTCCCAGAACACGCCCTACGTCTCGAATTGCTGCCTTTGCGGCCATAGTACCGAAGGTAATAATTTGCGAAACCGCTTCGCGGCCGTACAAATCGGCAACGTGGTCAATAACCTCATCGCGGCGATCCATACAAAAATCGACGTCAAAGTCAGGCATGGAAACCCGTTCAGGGTTTAGGAATCGTTCGAAAAGCAGGTCAAATTCCAGCGGGTCCAGGTCGGTAATTTTCAATGCATAAGCAACTAATGAGCCAGCACCAGAGCCCCGTCCGGGACCAACGGGTATGCCGTTGTCTTTACTCCACTGAATAAATTCCATGACGATAAGGAAGTAGCCAGGAAAGCCCATACCATTAATGACGTTAAGCTCTTCTTTCAGACGCTCGTCATATTCAGGTCGTTTAGCGGCCCGTTCTTCCGGGTCGGGAAATAAAAACTCAAGTCGGTCTTCAAGCCCTTCTTCAGACACCTTAACCAGATAGTCTTCAGTGGTCATATCGCCTGTCGGGAATTTCGGCAGGAAGTATTCACCCAGGCGAACCGTCACATTACAACGCTTTGCAATTTCAACAGTGTTCTCAAGTGCCTCGGGAATGTCAGAGAATAGCTCTGCCATTTCTTCCGGCGTTCTTAAATATTGTTGCGGCGAATACTTTTTCGGACGACGGCGGTCTTCTAACTGATACCCGTCATGAATAGCGACTCGAATTTCGTGCGCGTCAAAGTTTTCTTCTTTTAAAAAGACCACTTCGTTTGTTGCCACCACCGGCAACTGCGTCTCGCCCGCAAGCTTCACCGCTTTATGGAGGTAGTCTTCCTCTTTTGGTCGGCCTGTTCTAATCAGCTCAAGGTAAAAACGGTCGGGGAAATATTCTTGATAGAAGTCCAGTGCGGCGTCGAGCTCTTTGTCGTTATTCTTAAGTAAAGCATGACCAATGTCGCCTTCCCGAGCGCCCGAGAGCAGAATAACGCCCTGGTTATGCTCTTTTAGCCAGTCTTTATCGATAACCGGTTTGTCTGCAATGTGTCCTCTGAGGTACGCTTTAGACATCAACTGCGTAATTTGTTGATACCCTTCGTTATCCATTGCCAGCGCCGTCAGACGAAAAATTTCACCCTCCGGATAACTGTGTTGCACCCACAGGTCACAACCTATAATAGGTTTTAACCCCAGCTTATGAGCCGTACCGTAGTAGCGAACCAAGCCACAAAAGTTCATTTGATCAGTCATAGCCAGTGCGGGCATTCCGGCGTCAGCTACGGCTTCACAAATAGGGCCGACTTTGGCTAAGCCATCGACCATGGAGAAGTCGCTATGAATGCGTAAATGGATAAAATTTGGTGCTGTCATTTCGCCGTTTCAGTTTACGTTTTTATTCTAATATCAGACGCCATATTGTGCCTGATGCGACTACTGAAGTATATCGTCAATGCAACTTCAAACGCGGTTTCACCGCATGATTTAACTTGTCTACCAGCAATATCAAAAACATTTTCCACCAGCCGTGCAGTGCGCGCTGGTGCATACGATAAAGACTCGCATAAGCCCAGCGCGCCAGCGTGCCTTCAATCGACATCGACACACTTTTACTCTGCATTAAATTACCAACAGCAGAAAAGCGGCTCAGTGAAACCAGTGATCCCCGGTCTTTATAGCGAAACGGCTTAGGCTCACGCCCACCGTACTCTCGTAAGATATTTTTGTATAAGCACTCAGCCATTTGGTGGGCTGATTGAGCGCGTGGCGGTACCCAGCGTTCGTCATCAATTTGGCAGGCAGCACAGTCGCCAATTGCGTATATGGCGCTATCCGATAGCGACTGAAGGTATTCGTTTACCTCAATTTGATTATTCTTTCTGGTGTTAAGGCTCCAAGACTGAGTAATATCCGGTGCTCGGACACCCGCTGCCCAAACCATCATATCGGCTCTTATTGGCTCACCTTCAGATAAGCAAAGCTCGTTTTTTGTTACTTCTTTTACCGGGTTGTTCAAAATGACCTCCACACCCAGCTTACGAAGTTTTTTCAGAACCGAATTTGATAATCGCTCTGGCAATGCGGGTAGCAGCCGTTCACCGGCTTCAATTAAACGAACTTTAAAATGGTTTTTATCCAGATGTTTAAGACCATAAATAGACAGGAGTGAGACCGAATGAATAAGCTCGGCGGCCAATTCAACGCCCGTTGCGCCGCCCCCCACAATCGCCAGAGACAGCTCTGCATCTTTTCCATCTTCTAAAGCCTGATTCACTCTCAAGAACTCATCTAATAATTCGCTGTGGAAGACATCAGCTTGTTTTAATGAGTCCAAAAAATAACAGTTATCTTTTACACCCGGCGTACCAAAGTCTGCAGTAACACTGCCAACGGCTAAAATTAAACGATCATAAGGTACATTCCTTGAGTTCAAAATTTCTTCGCCGTCACTATTGTTTATTGCCGCCAGAGTGACTGTTTTCGCTTGCTTATCAACGTGTTCCAGGGTTCCAATAAGAAACCTGAAACCTTCGCGCGCACTTTGCCCCCGATAATCAACTTCGGCAAGTCGCGAATCCAACGCCCCTGACGCGACTTCATGAAGTAATGGCTTCCAAAGATGCGTTGTGTTGCGGTCTATCAGAGTAATTTGAGCCTTGCCTTTACGACCCAATTTGCGACCTAACTGCGTTGCTAACTCAAGTCCCCCTGCACCACCTCCAACTATCACGATACGCTCTTTCATTGCTTGCCTCGCCTTGTAGATACAAAAAAGCCACTGACGATGATAACGCCAGTGGCTTTTTATAGCGACTATTCAATCGTAATTATGGCAGATTAATCAATGCTTGGATCTGTCAAACCGCGACGTTCCAACAGTGCTTCAACCGTTGGCTCTTGACCACGCCAGTCGATGTACTGCTGCATTGGGTCTTTGCTGTTCCCCTGAGACAAAATCTCTTTTCGGAATGCTTGACCATTTTCCAGCGTTAAACCACCGTTATTGTTCATGTGTTTGAACGCATCGGCTGCTAGTACTTCACTCCACATGTAAGCATAGTAGCCAGCAGAGTAACCGCCTGCGAAAACGTGTGCAAAGTAAGTTGAGCGATAACGAGGCGGAACCGCTTCTACTAATACACCATTACGCTCGAGAGCCTCTTTTTCAAACGCTTGCACGTCCTTAATTTCAGTACCTGGCTCAACCGTATGGTACTCGAGGTCAAGTAGCGCAGCCGCAACATATTCTAAGGTGTCAAAACCTTGGTTAAAGTTACGCGCCGCCAATACTTTATCCAGCAGTTCCTGTGGAATTTGCTCGCCGGTTTCATAGTGCTTCGCAAAGTTGTTAATCACTTTTTCATTCAACATCCAGTCTTCCTGGAAAGTTGATGGAAACTCTACGTAGTCACGAGAAACAGACGTACCTGCCAATGAAGGATATGTGACATCAGAGAACATCCCATGAAGTGCATGTCCCATTTCGTGGAACATAGTCGATACTTCATCAAAGCTCAGGAACGTAGGTTCGCCCTCAGGAGCTTTGGTAATGTTCATGTTGTTTAGAATAACAGGCTTTTGGTTCATCAGCTCAGACTGAGTACGGAATGAACTCATCCAGGCGCCACCGCGCTTGCTGTCACGAGCGAAGTAGTCGGCATAGAAAAGACCTAAGCTGCTACCGTCAACATCAAACACTTCATAAACTTTGACATCTTCCTGATACACAGGGATGTCGTTACGTTCTTCAAACGTAATACCAAATAGTTCACCCATCGCATAGAAAACACCGTCTTCTAATACACGATTAAACTCGAAGTATTTTTTCACTTCATCAGAATCGAGTGAATACTTCTCAGCACGCACTTTCTCAGCGTAGTAGAACCAGTCCCAAGGCTTCAGTTCGAAATCTTTACCGTCGGCTTCAATCGCAGCCTGAATTTCCGCCGCTTCACGCTCTACATTTGAAACTACCGCAGGCACTAAGTCGCGCAGCATTTTCTTCGCCGCATCAGGGTTACCTGCCATGTTCGTTTCCAGAACGTAATCGCCCCACGAGTTGTAACCCAACAGTTGAGCTTTATCTGCTCTTAACTTGACCAACTGCTTAACCAGAGGGTTTTGGTTTGTCTCGGTGTCACCTGTACCACGGTTCGCCGATGCTTCCCAAACTTGTTGACGAAGCTCGCGATTTTCCAGCTCAGCTAAAATGGATTGACGTGTTGTATTGGTCAAAACAATTGCGTACTGACCTTCTTTCCCACGGCTTTTAGCCGCATTCGCTAAACCTTCAATACGGCTGTCGCTAAGTCCTGCAAGCTTTTCTTTATCTTCAACAAACACAACGGTTTCTTGAGTAAGAGACATTAAGCCATCGCGGAATTCGTTAGTCAGGCTTGAAAGCTGCTCGTTGATTTCACGAATTTGCGCTTTTTCTTCATCGTTAAGCTGTGCGCCTGCGCGGATGAACTCTTTATAAGTTTCTTCCAGTAAACGCTTTGCTTCGCTGTCTAAATCCAAATCATTACGTTGTTCATACAATGTTTTAATGCGCGCGAACAAATCGGCATTTAAACGAATGTTGTCACTGTGAGCAGCCATTTTAGGCGCCAGCTCAGCCTGTAATTCACGAATTTGATCGTTTGAATGAGACGAAGACAGGTTATAGAAAACCGAGCTGACACGACCAAGAATTGCACCTGATTTTTCCATTGCAACAATGGTGTTTTCAAAGGTTGGTTCTTCAGCGTTAGTGGCAATGGCTTCAATTTCTTCCATGTGCTCTTTCATGCCGCGCTCAAAAGCAGGCTTGAAGTGTTTAAACTCAATTGCATCAAAGTCAGGCGCTTGATAAAGCAACGGGCTGGCTTCGAAGAATGGGTTCATTGCAGTCGCTTCCTGGCTGCTTTCAGCTTGTGCAGAACCGTTTTCAGTATTTGATGGCTTGCTCGCATCGCTGCAAGCGCCGAGTGATACCGCTGCACCAATTGCGACGGCTAATAATGTTTTACGCATGGATTTCTCCCACTGTTTTCTTGTCATTGTGATTTTAGTGCCATTACTCTAGCCCTGTATGAGCGCTTGCTCAAGGGGTAAGCGTCAAAAAGCCTATTCTAAGAGGTGGAAAGCGGATGGTAGAAAACGGAAACACAGAAAACTGCTACGACAAAACAGTTACCGGAAAACTAGAAGTATAGCTATGTAAGAAATTATGCTGACATTGCACAGGTTTGCACTTAAGAAAAATGGCGGAGTGGACGGGACTCGAACCCGCGACCTCCGGCGTGACAGGCCGGCATTCTAACCAACTGAACTACCACTCCGCAAATTTCTTGGGGATGTACTAAATGGCGGAGTGGACGGGACTCGAACCCGCGACCTCCGGCGTGACAGGCCGGCATTCTAACCAACTGAACTACCACTCCGCATCAGTACTGCGTTGAAGTATGTCCCTCAACGCGGCGTGCATATTACGAGTGAGGGACAAATGAGTCAACACTTTTTTTTAAGATTTTTTCTGTTTGTCTGATTTGTATTCAGTTTTGCGCTTTTTTGACCACTAAGCGTCATTTTTATCAGTTTTCTTCTTTCTGAACTTAAACCACCACAGCCCAAAAAGCGCGATAGCAATTATCACTACATTCACTATGACAATGATAAATAAGTTCATCATAGCCTGTTTTTCCTTCGCTTCACGCTCTTGCCGTTTAATTTCCCGCTGACGCTCTGCTTCAATACGTCTCTGCTCAGCTATTTCGGCCGCTGTTGGTTCGGGCGGTGGTGGCTCTGTGGCAATAAAACTAAAATCATCAAGCCTTGCTTCAAATTCACGCCCGTCCAACGTCGTCGCAAAAATATCAATATCAATTAAGTGTTTCCCGAAAGCCAAGTTCGCAATGGGCACCTGATAAGGAAATTCATCAACCTGGCTAAAGGTAAATTTGCGCACTTCGCCATTAGGAAATTGCGTTTCACCATTAACCACTAAGCTTTTTGGATCTATTTCTTCATCATTAACGGTGACTTTCAACTGGTGATCGTTTTCTACCGCTTCAGACTCAATCACCTCAAAATTTATCGGCAGTGGCTTTACCACCAAAGGGCCAAACTCAAAGACTCGCTCATAAAGCGGCGTAGTCATTTCATAGGTTGCCATCCACTCACCAGGTTCAACATCTAAGTTGAAAAAGCCAGTAAATACGCCGTCTCCAACATGCTCGTCATGACCTCGCCCATTATCCAGAAACTGCGCAACTCGTACCGGTGTTGCACCAAAGTTATCAAAATCAGCATTATTGGTGCTTATAAAAAGCACGTCGAGCGTCACTGTTTGCCGAAAGCGTGCCGTTTCTACAATTTCTTTACCGTTATATAGTCGCCCCTCGACCTTCAGCTCTTCATTTTGATAAAGCGGCTCCGGCAACGGCTCGGCCTCGAAACGAATATCGGAAACAACCAATGCTTTGTTTTCTTCGTCGATGCGCCCTGCCGCTTGCCAGGGACCAGGCTGCGGATTTTTAATGCGAATAATGTCGAAGTTTGGATCAGTATACCAAGTTACTTGGTCGGTAGGATAACGACTGTCATACCACTTGCTGCCGTCAGGCTTAATCAATATTAAGGGCTTACTGCCGGGCTCCCGGAAAAATAGCAGGGTAATTTCATCAACATTTTCATCAATTCGAAAGCGCTGACCGTCGATAGGAAGTTTATTGCTCATATCGCCTTCAATCAGCGACATCGCTTTTTTAAGAGCCTCCTCTTTGTCTGACGCGCCAGATGTTTGCTGAACCGCTGTCACCGAGCAGCTAAACAAAAACAGAACCAGTGCAGCCCAACCAAACTGAGTTACGAATCTAGCCACAAACAGCGTCCACCCTCTTCTTTAACTTTATCAAGCCGTTGTTGATGCAATACTTCTTCATCGGCTGATGCACGCAAAACCTTTAATGGAGGACGATTTTCAATAGCCCGATGCTGAATTTCACCGGCCACACCAGAAGCTGACTTTTTGTTTTCTGACAAATTAAGGGCTCTTTGCCCGCCAGTCATCATTAAGTAAACGTCAGCCAGTATTTCCGCATCGAGTAGAGCCCCGTGCAGCTCACGCGAGGAGTTGTCGACATCATAAGCACGACATAAAGCGTCCAGGTTGTTTTTCTGGCCCGGGCGCATTTCCCGGGCGAGCTGCAAAGTATCCAATACCGTACTGAAGTCGCTGGTCAGGCCCGGGAAAGGCTTAATTCTCGAAAACTCAGCGTCCATATGCCCGACGTCAAACGGTGCATTGTGAATAACCAGCTGAGCGCCTTTAATAAACTCAATAAAGTCGTCACAAACCTGAGCAAACACCGGTTTATCAATTAAGAAATCGTTGGTAATACCATGAATTTTTATGGCTTCTTCTTCCACCACTCGCTCAGGGTTAATGTATACATGGAAATGATTCCCCGTGAGCTTTCGGTCAATAAGCTCAACACAGCCTATTTCGATAATTCTGTGCCCTTTCTGAGGGTCTATACCCGTGGTTTCCGTATCTAAAACGACCTGACGCATTTAAAATTCCTGATATACTGGCTGAAATCATTCAATATAGTACCAATTAACATGCCCAACTCAAAAACTGTTCACATTTATACTGACGGCTCATGTCTTGGCAACCCGGGGCCCGGCGGTTACGGCATTGTTATGGAATATGGCTCCCATCATAAGGAAATGAGCCAGGGTTATAAGTTAACGACCAATAATCGCATGGAAATGATAGCCACTATTGTAGCCTTAAAAGCACTGAAACGCTCTTGCGATATTGTTTTGTCGACTGACAGCCAGTACGTCAAACAAGGCATTGAACAGTGGATGGCCAAGTGGCGCAAAAACGGTTGGAAAACAGCGGCAAAGAAACCGGTTAAAAACCAGGATCTCTGGGTTCAGTTAGACGAGCAAGTTCGAAACCATAAAATAAAATGGCAATGGGTAAAGGGCCATTCAGGGCACCCTCAAAACGAACGTTGTGATGAGCTGGCCCGCGACGCTGCCAGTCGCGAGCCCTTACTCGAAGATACAGGGTTTAAACCTGAATAGGTGAGTTACTCACCCGCCACGACTGGACGTTTCTCTTCTTGCCATGCGGTCATGCCGCCGTCAACGCTATAAACGTTATTAAAGCCCATGCGCTCAAGGCTCTCAGCAGCTAACGCTGAGCGCCCACCCGTTTTACAGATAAGATACAGGGGCTTTTCCGATATACGCTCTAATGCGTCATCATACCCAGCAACATCAGGGTGTTGGTTCAGTTGCATTTCCAAAACCCCACGTGGCATATTCACAGCTTCACGAATGTGTCCCTGACTGTATTCAGCAGGTTCGCGAACATCAATCACTCTGGCACCCTGTTCTATCGCTTTTTGAAGCTCTTCTGTATTCGCTTCCTTTACGTTGGCTTTCGCTTTCCCACATAATTCTTTTGCTGTAATCATATTTTACCTCTTTAGCTTATCTAATTTAAAACTGTCCGATGTCATGGCAGTAGCGGGCTGCTGCCCTGATAAACGCACTTTTCTGCGTGTCGATACCGTATTAATTCGACCAATCAATGTTTGTTTGGTTGCGACCAGTACATAAGCCGCATTAAACACCCTGACTTTTTCACACAGCGAGCTGGACCAATCCAACCCCTGGAACTCCGCTTTATGCAATAAATGAGGAACGAAGTATTCACTGTATTTTACGTCGAACCCCAAAAGCGCCAGCCAGTCTTTCATTCTTGCTATTGAAAAATAACGTCCACACCAGGGAAATGGTTTTGCATGACGCACAAAAAAGCCACTGGCTACCGCCGGACTGACCGGGTTAAAACCCATTAGAACCAATACCCCGTCATCGTCCAATACTCTCGTGTACTCTCTTAAAAGTTGGTGGGGATGTTGGTGAAATTCAAGGGTAAAGGGGCTAATTAACGTGTCGACACTGTCGGTTTTTATTGGCAGCTCGGTCAATATGCCTAACATGTCAGCCTGCCCTGATGGCGCCACTGAAACCCTGTCTATATGCTCTTGTTGCTGAAGTTCTGCCCCCAAATTGCCGACAATGACCTGACAACCTGGCTTCATCTTGCGCTCATAACGGTGCATAACCTCACGGGTTTGCGACTTAATGAACTCTCCGCAGGCCAGACTGCTCCACTGTGTAGGTGTCTTTAACGGAACCTTAGAATATGCCGGTTTAATAAACACTGCGTCATCCTGTATTATGGGAGCATTCTGTCACTATCGCTAACTCATCATAGCTTAGCGTTATCGAGGTTTCTATGCGAGTTCACCCTATTTGTGCGTTTGACGACAATTACATTTGGGCTATTGAGACAAACACAAGCGATGGCGTCATTATCGTCGACCCCGGCGAAGCCACTCCGGTTTTTGAATGGCTGAAAGAAAACAATAAAACCATTACCGCTATTTTCGTCACGCACCATCATTATGATCATACTGGCGGTATCGCTGACTTGACTAAAAAATACTCATGTCCGGTTATTGGTCCGCACAACCCAGAGATAAAAACAATTACCCAGGCGGTTCAAGAAGGTGAGCGTTTTTCAATGGCTGGCGTTGACTGGGAAGTGATAGAAACTCCGGGGCACACACTTGATCACATTAGTTTTTACACGCCCGGCTTTCTATTTTGTGGAGACACGCTATTTTCCGGCGGTTGTGGGCGTATGTTTGAGGGAACGCCTGAGCAATTTAGTCAGTCGTTACTTAAGCTTCGTCAGCTTCCGGGGGATACTCGGGTCTTTTGCGCACATGAATACACACAGGCTAACTTAGCTTTCGCCCAAAAAGTGGAACCTAGCAACCCGATACTGAAAAGTTATGCCGAAAAGGTCAAAATGCTACGCGAACAAAATGAAATTACTCTACCGAGTACGTTAAACCTTGAATTAGCGATAAACCCATTCTTACGGTTTGATCAGAAAAGTGTGATGAAAGCGGCTTCGGAACATGCCGGAAGTGTAAAAAATGCCCCTGAGGACGTTTTTTACACTATTAGACAGTGGAAAGATAACGGCTGATTCTTTAAACTTCACCAAGTTTTAACATATTCAGGGTTTTAAAATTCATGGTTATAACAAGAAGCCGCACAACTTGGCTAAAATTAAGTGTACTGACAAGCGCTATCGCTCTTTCAGGATGCCAAAGCACTGGCCTTTTCTTTGCTGAGAAAAAGCAAGAAACTAACCATGAAAAAACCTCTTTAGAGCTGATACCGGTTCCTGAAGAAACGATTGTTACTGCAGAAGCGACAACAAAAAAGGAGCCCGAGCCGGTTCAGTTGACACCGCAGGAACAAGACGACCTATGGCAGCGTATTCGTCAACAATTGGTGTTTGACGTGCCGAATGTGCAACGAGTCCAAAGTCAACGAAACTGGTACGCCAGTCATCCTGAATATTTAGACCGGGTTGCTAAACGTGCAGAGCCTTATTTACATCTTATCGTTGAAGAATTAGAGCGCCGTGAAATGCCTATTGATCTGGCGCTGTTGCCTATTGTCGAAAGTGCGTTTGACCCGTTCGCCTATTCTCATGGCAGTGCATCCGGTGTTTGGCAATTTATTCCGGGCACAGCCCGTCAATATGGTTTAGATATTAACTGGTGGTACGACGGTCGACGGGACGTATTTGCCGCGACCCATGCTGCGCTGGACTATTTAGAAGCCCTCTACCGTTATTTCGACGGCAACTGGATGCATGCTTTGGCTGCTTATAACTCAGGTGAGGGGCGCGTTGGCAATGCAATTCGAAGAAACAAGCGTGCCGGCAAGCCAACCGACTTCTGGAACCTGGACTTACCGCGTGAAACTCGCGCTTATGTTCCTAAATTATTAGCCTTGGCTGATATTTTGGCTAATAGCGAAAAATACGGTATTACCTGGTACCCTATTGAAAATCAGCCAATGCTGGAAGTAGTAGAAGCTCCAGCGCAAATCGACTTAGCCCTCGCGGCCGATATGGCTGATTTGTCATTGGAAGAACTGCACCAATTTAACTCGGGCTATAACCGCTGGGCCACAGCACCTGACGGCCCTCACCGCTTTTTGTTACCGGCTGAAAATGCAGAGCGGTTCAGCCTGGCATTGCAAGAGACCGAGCCTAAAGACTGGCTTTCCTGGACACGCCACAAGGTGAAGTCAGGAGAAAGCCTGCTAACGATATCAAAAAAATACAATACTTCTGTCGATGTCATTCAACAGCTTAACGACATTAGCAGCCATATTATTCGCGCCGGTGAGCACTTACTGGTTCCTGTTGCCACCTTAGGCCTTGAAAATTACACCTTGTCGCAAGATCAGCGCCGTGAAAACCGTCAAGATCAAAAACGCGACGGCAAACGTATTGATTATATTGTTCAGTCGGGTGACACTCTCTGGGATATCAGTCGTGCTTATGACGTCAACCTAAGAGATCTAGCTCGCTGGAATTCAATGGCGCCCGGAGACTACTTAAGACCTGGGCAAGAGCTTGTTGTTTGGACTGAAGCTGAGGCCTCTTCCGTCGTACGCAGTAGTGTTAACAGCATTATTCGAACGGTTAATTACCGCGTACGTTCAGGAGACTCTCTTGCAAGGATAGCTAATAAGTTTAACGTGACCATTCGCCAAATTGAGCAATGGAATAATATTCAACGCAACCGTTACCTGCAGCCTGGACAGATGCTGAGACTGAAAGTAGATGTAACCGAGGTGAGTAGTTGAGGCCCGTTATGAAGATTTTGAAATACGCTATTACTTGTATTGCTTTGTTATTCAGTACCCAGAGTTTGGCTGACTGGGAAGCCAAAGGCGAAGGTAAAGTTATTTACCCTTCAGGTAGGACTGAACCTCTTAACTTCGGGTTTGAGTATAAAAAAGTCTATGACACGGTGATATTCACCGCGGGCAAGTCGCAAATGCGCACTTCTGAAATGCCGCCTAATTACATTCTCAATATGTTTGTGAATGACAAAGGTCAGGTCTATGTTGCCGAGTTTGCAGAAGGCTTTTTTAAAGGCTTCGAACTGGCCATTGGTGAGCACAACATCGTTGTTGAGCATCGCCGGGAATTTGATGACGAAGAGCCGTTGAAGCACTTGCGCGTCAGAATTAACGACAGAAGCTATTTGTTAGATAGCACACACCCAACCATTAAGTTCGAGTTCGATGAAGAAAAAGGCATAGCTGATATTAGCGGCTCAGGCCTTTTAAAAGACCTGAGCACACGCGGCCGCTAAGCGCCCAAAAGCTCTTTTAATTCGTCTTCAGACAGTATCGAAAGCCCGAGGGATTGGGCTTTCGTCAGTTTTGAGCCAGCACTTTCTCCGGCAATTAACGCCGTCGTTTTCTTAGACACACTGCCACTGACTTTTGCTCCTAACGCTTCTAACGCCTGTTTGGCTTCGTCACGAGTCATTGTCGACAAAGTACCGGTAATCACGTAAGTATTTCCAGCTAAACGATCGCTTTGTATGTCGCCTGCCTCTTCGCCTTCCGGCCAATGGACAAACTCACGTAGCTCTTTCACCACGTTTTCGTTATGCGATTCACGGAAAAAACGCACAATGTGTTCAGCCACGACCGTGCCAACATCAGGAACTTCCTGCAATTGTTCACTGCTGGCGGACTGAACGGCGTCAAAGGTTTTAAAATGTCTGGCCAGGGCTTTTGCTGTGGCTTCTCCGACCTCTCTAATGCCTAACGCATAAAGAAAACGTGCAAGCGTGGTTTCCTGAGTTGCAGCTATTGCGCTTTTTAAGTTTTCAGCAGACTTAGCGGCCATTCTTGGCAGTGTGGCCAGCTCGGCTTTACTTAAACGATATAGGTCAGCAGGTGATTTTACCCAATCTTTTTCAACCAGAACATCAACCAACTTGTCGCCTAAACCATCAATATCCATGGCTTTACGCGAGGCAAAGTGTTTTATCGCCTCTTTACGCTGAGCTGCGCAGTAGAGTCCTCCGCTACAACGAGCCACGGCCTCCCCCTCAATGCGCTCAACGTCAGAGTCACAAACCGGGCAGCGTGTTGGAAAAGCTATTTCCTGTGTATTGTCAGGCCGTTTTTCTTTCAAAACGCTGACAACCTGAGGAATAACGTCCCCGGCGCGGCGAATGCTTACCGTATCACCAATGCGCACGCCCAAACGCTCAATTTCATCGGCGTTATGCAAAGTCGCGTTCGATACGGTTACTCCCCCAACGCTGACAGGCTTTAGCCGGGCAACCGGAGTAATAGCTCCGGTACGTCCTACCTGAAAGTCGACGCCAGTAATAGTCGTCAGTTGCTCTTGTGCCGGGAACTTACGGGCAATAGCCCAACGCGGCGCTCTGGCAACAAAGCCAAGTTCTTCCTGAAGAGCTATGGTATCAACCTTAAAGACAACACCATCAATGTCGTAATTCAGCGAGTCTCTGCGCTCAAGAATTTTTTCATAATAACTGTCACAACCTTCAACAGAGTCTACCCGTTCAATTTCACTATTAACGGGAAGCCCCCATTCGGCTAGCTGCTGCAGACGTTCATAATGGCTGTCGGGCAATACCGTATGCTCAGACACTAACCCCAGGCTATAAGCGTAAAAATGCAATGGACGCTTTGCCGTTATTCGGGAGTCCAGTTGACGCAAACTCCCGGCAGCGGCATTTCTTGGGTTAGCGAAAACCTTTTCGCCCTGTTGACGAGCCTTTTCATTAAAGCGGTCAAAGGCGCCGATTGGCATCACCACTTCGCCTCTCACTTCCAGTCGGTCAGGGACATCGCCTTTTAACTTGAGGGGAATGTTGCGTATGGTTTTGACGTTTTCAGTAATATCCTCACCACTTTCGCCGTCACCTCGAGTGGCACCGCGTACCAGCACTCCCGACTCATACAATAAACTGACGGCCGCACCATCAAGCTTGGGCTCACAGCAGAACGTGACCTGAGTCCCCTCATCCAGCTTTTGCCCAATACGCTTAGAAAACGCTGCGAATTCTTCCGCAGAAAACGCATTATCCAACGACAACATAGGTACTTCATGTTTTACCGTGTTGAATTTAGCTAACGGCTTACCACCCACTTTAGCCGTTGGTGAGGTTTTGCTTTTTAGGTCTGGATTTTGCTTTTCCAGCGTCTGCAATTCACGAAATAGTTTGTCGTACTCAGCATCAGGAACCGACGGCTCATCATTTTCGTAATATTCTTTGTTGTAGCGATTCAGTAATTGTTCCAGCTCTTGCATTCGCTGGGCAGTAGATTGACTCATAACACCTAATTCTATGCTGAATGTTGACGTTCAAACTCACGGATAGTTTGTCGTGCTTCGTGAATAGACTGACGGGTTAGTAATTGTCGCTGACCATCTAAAACCTGCCCTTGAGGTATTTCAGTCGCCAGCTTTTTGGCTGCATTAAGCATCATATTAAAGGCCTGCTGGCCGTCGAACTTCATCGGCAAGGCCATAAAAAACGCAACGCCTTCTGTTTCAAAGTTTTCCAGGTTGTCGAGATCAAAGGTTCCCGGATTAAACATATTGGCAACACTAAAAATTAACTCGCCGGTACCCGCCGTATTTTCATAACGGTGAAAGATACCTAAGTCGCCAAACTTACAGCCGAGTTCGGTCATCATTTGTAACAATAATGCGCCCTGCACTGAGCCTTTTACATGCAATGCAATAACTTCCTCTGGCTCGCCAATGTCTGTCTCCCCCTGTTCTTCGGGCTCTTCAGGTTGCTCAGTTGACGCTTCAGGCTGTTTCAGTGGTTTCTCGTCTGAAGGCTCTAACGCCAACTCAGATTGCTCTACTTCCTCATTTTTATCCACACGCATAGAAGGTAGCGGCGTATCGACTTCGTCGTCGACGTCCAGGTCCATAGCCATTTGCTCGGCCGCAGAAAGAGGCTGACTCGGTTTCTCCTGAGCTTTTTCTTGAAGCTTTTCTTCACGCATTGACGGCTTCGGCTCAGCACTAGGGTCTCTGGTACTCGTGTCTTCATCGTCAGTTGGCACCGAGTCCGTGGTATCCGGTGCTTCAGACGAAGCCTGACGAACCACCCTGACTTCCCCTATACCATCATCATCAAAGCCACTATTTTGTTTCTGGCGCTTTTCAGCAACACGCTGTTCTTGCTGCCGTTGCTGCTGGTTCCCTTTACGAATTTTCCATAATCCGTGCGCGATAATACCGGCAATGGCCAGTACCCCTAAAATTCCGAGCGTCAATTGTAAATTGCCCATGTGCTCTATCAACCTTTTTATTATTGTCAGGCTTCCGTCATAGCGACGGCTTGCTCTACATCAACGGCAACCAGGCGCGACACACCTGCTTCCTGCATTGTCACCCCGGCAAGGTGTGACGCCATTTCCATAGCCACTTTGTTGTGACTGATATAAATAAACTGTACCGATTCTGACATTTCACTCACTAAGCGGCAAAAGCGGCCTACGTTCGCATCATCGAGTGGCGCATCAACCTCATCTAACAAGCAAAATGGTGCTGGATTCAACCGGAAAATGGCAAACACCAATGATAATGCGGTCAATGCTTTTTCTCCACCACTTAGCAGGTGAATCGTACTATTCTTTTTACCCGGTGGCCTTGCCATAATAGTGACGCCTGTTTCCAGCAAGTCGTCGTCAGTGAGTTCTAAACTGGCACTACCGCCGCCAAACACTTTTGGAAACAATACCTGTAAGTCACTGTTCACCGCATCAAAAGTCGTTTTAAAACGATGCCGGGTTTCTTTATCTATTTTTCGTATGGCCGTTTCCAGCGTTTCTAAAGACGATGATAGGTCATCCACTTGCTGATCCAGATACTGTTTACGCTCTCTTTGCGCTTCAGCTTCTTCAATCGCCGCCAGGTTAATGGCTCCCAGGCGCTTAATTTTGTTCTGCACGTTCTCCAGGTTAGTCTGCCACGGCTGCTCCTCTGCTTCCTGTGGCAACTCCTGCAGTAAGGTCTTCAAGGTCATGCCGGTTTCTGCCAGTCCCTCAAGCACACCCTGGCTGCGCTCTTGCAACTTGGCCTTCTCAATCTCAGTGCTTTGCAGTGCTTCTTTGGCTTGCGCAATACGCATTTGAACAGCCGACTGACCTTGATTAAGCTCTGACAATTCATGTTCTAACTCAGACAGTTGCGCACGCTGCTCCTGCAAAATGGCTTCCTGCTCCTGACGCTGGTCAAGAAGCTCTGTCAGTCGCTCTTCCAATTCCTGCTTATTTTCTTCGCCGTCAGAGCTTTGTTGCGTGGTCTTTTCATCCACCAACTGCTGGTAACGCTGTTCACTGCGTTGTAAGACCGTGTCGAGCTGCTGTACCTGAACAGTAATGTTTTGTTGCTGCATAGACAGCTGCTGTTGTTTAGACTTTAGTGCCTGCAGCTGCTCTTTCTTGTCGCTGGCCAGCCGTTCTAACTCATCACCTGAGTCGTCATTCGCCCCGTCACTCTCCAATAACCGTTCGTTCAGCTCTTCTCTTTGTAATGCAGCTTCCTCAATACGCTCATTAAGCTCTTCTGCTTTTTGCTCAAGCTCTGATTGTTGCTCGCTAAGCCTCTCCAGTTGTTGCGTATACTGTTGTTGCTGTTGCTTAGCCCAGTTTAACTGCTGCTCCGCTTTATTTGTGTCATTCTGCGCGGCCTGTTGCTGCTCTTGCTCGCGCTCAAGTTCCTGCTCAATCTCTTTCTGAGAAGCGCGTGCATGTTCCAATTTTTCTGTCGCTGTTTCTAGCGAGTTTTCTAACTCTTCTTGCTCACGTTTCAGGCTGTCACACTGACTCTGCAACTGCAGTTGGCTGGTGTTGCTATCAATTCGCGATGACATAAACCCGTTAGGCCAGTGCCAGTTACCCTGTTTTGACACAGCAAACTCAGCCTCACCGCCTAATACCTGCTTTTGTGCTTGCTCATCACTGTCAGCCACAGCACAGAGTTGCAGCGGCGGCCAATATCTTAATGCGCCAGAGACTTTGCTCGCCAAAGTACCCGATTTAGGCTCTCCGGCGCTTGGCCATATCAGTTTCAGACCTGCTACCGACTCAGTTCGCTCAGGTGCGCTTTCAAGAACCGCGGCATCCAGCCACTCATACAAAAACTGCTCAACAGCCAATTCCCAGCCAGGCTCTGCTTTCAGAACGTCACGGACTCTTGGGGTATTTGGATAATGCGTTTCAAGCCATTCATCCGCGCTGTCATCGCCTGACTGATGCTTGATGAGTAACTGCTCAATGGCTTGCAGGTTCGCCTGTACTTTATTCTGTTCTAATTCAACACTGCGCTTCGCTTCCTGTGCCTGCTCAACCTGCTCGCGACTGTCCGCTAACCGTTGCTTTGTTGTTTGAAGTCGCTCAATAGCGCTGTTTAATCGCTCACTAGCCTCATCAAATTCGCGTTGCAGGCTGTCTGACGATACTTCACTAAGCTGCTTTTTAACGTCCTGTTGCTGGTCGTTAACTTGCTCTAACTGTTGCTCAGTGTAATCACGGCTTTGCTGAAGCTGTTGTTCTTTCAGCTGCGCCTGCTGATGCTGTTGTTCAATATCACGAACTTTTTGCTGCTGTGAGCGTTGTTGCTGTTGCCAGCTTCGGTAGTTTTCATCAGCCTGTTGCGCTTGCTCAGACACCTCTTCAACCTGTTCGGCTAGCTCTTCAAGCTGCGGTTCAAGCATCATTTCCTGCTCAGCCAACTGCTCTTTTTGCAGCTTATCTTCATCAAGTTGCGACTCAAGTTGTGTCAGTTCGCTTTGAATTCGCTGCAAACGCTCTTCACGCTGCGCTTTAATTTCATGCTGATGCTTTAGAGTTTGCTCAATACGAGTCACTTCATTACCCAAGGTGAACATTTTCTCTTGCGATTGTTCAACTTGAGAGCGTAACTCTTCAGCCCTTTCTTTCAGCTCTATAGCTCCACGTTCGTCGCCGCTTTGCTGCGCCTGCCACTTTTCAAGTTCGGCCTGCTGCTCAGAGTATTGGGCATCAAGTTGCTGCCGCTGGTTATCTAATTTTAACCAACGCAATGCCTGCAGTTCGCCTTTCAACTGGCGCTCTTGTTTTTTCAGTTCTTTATATCGAATTGCCGCAGCCGCCTGACGCTCTAGCTTATCCAGCTGCTGACCCAGTTCTTCACGCACATCACTCAGACGCTCTAAGTTTTCGCGCGTGTGATTCATCCGGTTTTCTGTTTCACGGCGACGCTCTTTGTATTTAGAAATACCCGCCGCTTCTTCAATAAACACCCGCAACTCTTGAGGTTTTGACTCAATTAAGCGGGAGATCATACCTTGTTCAATAATGGCGTAGCTTCGGGGGCCGAGGCCGGTCCCGAGGAATAAATCAGTAATATCGCGGCGTCGGCAACGACTGCCGTTCAGAAAATAGTTCGACTGGCCGTCCCGGGTAACTAAGCGTTTGACGGAGATTTCGTTAAACGCGGCATACTCACCCTGAATACGCCCTGCGCTATTATCAAATACCAGTTCAACACTGGCTTGAGACACAGGCTTACGGGCGTTAGAACCATTAAAAATCACGTCAGTCATGGCATCGCCGCGAAGGTTTTTCGCTGAGCTTTCACCCAGAACCCAGCGCACAGCGTCGATGACATTCGACTTGCCACAGCCGTTCGGACCCACTACGCAGGTCATTTGATCGGGAAAAGGAACTTTGGTCGGGTCAACAAATGATTTGAAGCCCACAAGTTTGATGTGTTTCAGTCGCATTCGGCTGTTTTTATAGTTATTACTGACGTTATTTATAATCCAAAGACTCTAGCAGATCCCGTAGTCATTTGTAACAATTTCAACCACACATAAGGGTGGTTTTGCCCTATTATGAGCAACAAAAGTGACAGCAGGAGTTCGCATGCACAAACCGATCTACAGTGAGTCGGGAATATCCTATATAGGAAGGGGTTTACAGCTCATCCGCACCAAAGGGCTACGCCGCTACGTTATTGTCCCTATTTTGGCCAACCTGATTCTCTTCACCATTGCCTTCAGCTGGCTGTACGGCGAAGCCGACTACTGGCTTAATAAATTCATGGCTTGGCTACCCGACTTTTTCCAATGGTTGGAATTTATCTTATGGCCACTGGTGGTCATTGTGATGGTCGCCTTTTTCTCCTTTATTTTTACCAGCATCATGAACTTTTTCGCCGCACCTTTTAATGGCTTACTGGCGGAAAAAGTCGAGCGTTATGAAAGTGGCGAAGCTTTAGGGGATGAGGGGTTTATGGGACTCCTTAAGGACATACCCCGAGCGGTTGGCCGCGAATTTCAAAAACTCATGTATTACCTGCCACGGGCCATTGGCTTTTTCTTGCTGTCTTTAATTATCCCGGTATTTGGGCAAATTCTCTGGTACGTTTTTGTTTGCTGGATGATGTCTATTCAGTATTTGGATTATCCGTTCGATAATCACAAAATTTCATTTAAGCGTATGCGCTCTGAGTTGGGGTTACAGCGGGGTCGGACTTTCTCGTTTGGCTTGGGAATCACTTTATTAACAATGATTCCTTTTGTGAACCTAATTATTATGCCGCTAGCTGTATCGGGTGCGACAGCATTGTGGGTCGACCATTACCGTCGCAGTGCATTAGAGCAGCCCTAAAGGACTTAGAAGACGACTGAGCGCATTGCTCAGTCGTCGCTTTCAGAGTCATTTTCTAAGTAGTCTGAACTTAACCGTTTATTCGTTTGTACACCCATCTGGCGGAACTTGTCGACTCGACCAATAAGGTTTCCGCGACCGGTACTCAGCTTTTTCATCGCCTCCTGATAACGGTTATCCAGCGTTTGTAAGCCGTTACCAATTTTCTCCAGATCTTCTACAAACCCGACAAACTTGTCGTACAAGCGCGCAGCGTCGGTGGCAATTTTCTCAGCGTTTTGATTCTGATATTCATACTGCCAGATATTGTGAACCGTACGTAGTGCAACCAGCAAGTTAGTTGGGCTCACCAGCATAATCTGATTGTCCAGCGCCAGCCGGATGAGCTCTGGGTCACGATCAACCGCCAATAGAAATGCCGGTTCAATTGGAATAAACATCAACACATAATCGAGCGTTCGCAAGCCTTCCAATTGGTGGTAGCTCTTTTTCCCAAGCTGTTTTATGTGTTGTTTAAGTGACTGAACGTGTTCATTTAATGCTCGTTCGCGCTCAAGGTCATCGTCGGAGTTAAAGTAACGCTCATAAGCGGACAAACTGACTTTCGAGTCGATAACCACGTCTTTTTTATTGGGCAAATGCACAATAACATCTGGTTTGAATGACTTACCGTCTTCATCGCGGTGGTGTGCCTGGGTTTGATACTCATGCCCTTCACGCAGCCCCGACTGTTCGAGAATACGTTCTAGTACAACCTCGCCCCAGTTACCCTGCTGCTTGGTATCGCCTTTCAATGCTTTAGTCAGCGCCTCAGCTTCAGAGGCCATACGACGGTTTAAGTCTTTCAGTGACAACAGCTCGTTTTTAAGCGCTGAACGCTCTTTTGTTTCGTCGGTATACTGCTGAGTAATTTGCTTTTTAAATGCATCGATTTGTTGCTTAAAGGGCTCTAATGTTGCCTGCAAAGACTGCTGATGATGTTGCTGCAACCCTTTCGACTTTTCTTCAAAAATGCGGTTAGCCAGGTTCTCAAATTGTTGCGTCAGGCGCTCCTCGCTGGCTTTTAACAAGTTCAGCTTTTCTTCTGCGGTTTTTTGCTCGTGATCAGCGCGGGCCAACGTCTCGCGCAGACGACTGTCTTTTTCATAGACTTCGTGCTGCAATTCATCGATACGCTCGCGAAGAATTTCTGCATCTTGCTCCAGTGCCGTATTTTGTTGCTCTGCCTGTAAACGCAAACGGCGCTGCTGTTGCCAAAGCAACAACAACGCCGTAATAACGGTCACAACCGGCACACCTATTATTGCCATCCATTGCCACAGTGCCAGCGACATCATTAAGCCCCCAGTTTTTCGTTCAAGTCAGCAATTTTCGCTTTCCAAATAGCAGGACCTTGAGTATGTGCATTTTGACCGTCGCTATCGACAGCGACAGTGACTGGCATGTCTTCCACTTCAAACTCATAAATGGCTTCCATACCCAAATCTTCAAACGCAACGACTCTGGCTTTCTTGATCGCTTTAGCAACCAGATACGCAGCACCGCCCACAGCCATCAGATAGACAGCTTTGTGTTTACGAATACTCTCGACGGCTTCTGGGCCGCGTTCGGCTTTACCCACCATGCCGATAATGCCGGCTTCTTCCAGCATCTGGTCGGTAAATTTGTCCATACGTGTCGAGGTTGTCGGGCCAGCAGGGCCTACCACTTCATCACCCACCGGGTCGACAGGTCCCACGTAATAAATAAAGCGGTTATTAAAGTCGACCGGAAGCTCTTCGCCGTTATCCAGCATGCCTTTAATGCGCTTGTGAGCCGCGTCTCGACCGGTTAACAACTTACCGGACAAGAGCACTGTTTCACCCATTTTCCAGTCTTGAATATCTTCTTTCGTCACTTCATCCAGGTTCACACGACGAGCGTCGTCACCCAGCTCAAAAGTGACATCGGGCCAATCTTCCAGCTTCGGTGGCGCTAAGTCTGCGGCACCACTGCCGTCTAACGTAAAGTGAACGTGACGAGTCGCCGCACAGTTTGGAATTAAGGTCACAGGTTTAGAAGCGGCGTGTGTCGGTAGTGATTTAATCTTCACATCCAGCACCGTTGTTAAACCACCTAAACCCTGCGCGCCAATACCTAATGCGTTAACACGGTTGAAAATTTCTAAGCGTAATTCTTCTTCCGCGTTTTGCGGGCCACGCTCAATCAGTTCATGGATGTCCACAGACTCCATCAACGACTCTTTCGCCAGTACGGCTGACTTCTCAGCGGTACCACCAACACCAATACCCAGCATACCCGGTGGACACCAACCAGCGCCCATCTTCGGCAGAGTTTCTACAACCCAGTCAGCAATCGAGTCACTAGGGTTTAGCATAGCCATTTTCGACTTGTTCTCAGAGCCACCGCCTTTTGCGGCAATCATGACTTCAATTTCGTCGCCCGGCACCATATCGATGTGAACAACAGCAGGAGTGTTATCACCCGTGTTTTTACGCGCACCTGCCGGGTCTGCGACAATTGAAGCTCGTAATGGATTATCCGGATTGTTGTAAGCTCGGCGAGTTCCTTCGTCTACCATTTGTTGAACTGTCAGGTCGGTCTTATCCCATTGCACACCCATACCAACCTTCACAAAGCAGGTGACAATACCGGTGTCCTGACAAATTGGACGGTGGCCTTGCGCCGACATACGCGAGTTCGTCAACACCTGAGCAATGGCATTCTTTGCTGCTTCGCTCTCTTCACGTTGATACGCCTCGTCCAGCGCTTTAATGAAGTCTAATGGGTGATAATACGAAATGTACTGCAGTGAATCAGCAATACTGTCAATAAAATCCGCCTGACGAATGGTGGTCATGGCTCTACCTCTTCATTTTTATATCGAACGATTCCGATATGGGTTCTGATAAACGTGGCGCTATAATAGCGTTTTCACCAACAACTGACCAGTGTAACTAACCGAGTCAGTGTCACTGTGATAGAATAAATCTTATCCTTAATTCGTTTCTGTTATTAAGTAAATCAAAGGGCTAAGTGTGAGCATTTTTCCTGACTTGTGTGCCGTAAAACTGGAAACCACCCTATCAGCGCTTGAGCTATTTGAGCGCTGCCAAAGCGAAGCTTATGCACTTTTTCTTGACTCAGCCGCGACAACTCACGAAGACGCTCATTATGACTTTATATTCAGAGCGCCTGAATGCGTCATCCGCAGTAAAAACGAGCAACTCACTGTCTCCGCCAATAGCATAGCCCAACTCCCGAAAGCCCCAACTCACGCTGCCCAGATGTTCGATTACGCTGAGCAATTAATGGCGCTGACAGGCCATTATAACGGCCCCGAACACTTGCCTTTCCAGGGCGGTTTTGCCGGCGCAGTGGGGTACGATTTCGGCCGTTGTCTGGAAGTCATTCCTGAGTTTAACCGTGACGAATACAACTCCAGTGATGCAGTACTTGCGTACTATTGCGAAGCGGTTATTTTTGATAAAAAGCGCAACGAAGTTTGGCTGGTCGCTCCTGAACAGGCACTTAAAACGCAGAAAGCTTATTGGGAGCAGTCTCCGCAGTCAGACTCAAACACTTCTTTCAAGCTGGCCAGCGCCTGGCGAAGCAATATGTCAGAGGCAGAGTACCATACTAAATTTAATGCGGTACAAGCCTACTTACTTAGCGGTGACGCCTATCAAATTAACTTAGCGCAACGTTATCAGGCGAGTTATCAGGGCTGTGAGTGGGCAGCTTATAAAAAGTTAAGGGCTTCTAATAACGCGCCGTTTTCAGCCTTCATGCGCACCCCTGAAAGCGCCATTCTCAGCGTTTCTCCTGAGCGCTTCCTAAGCACTACTGGTGCGGGAGAGGTGCAAACTAAGCCGATAAAAGGCACCCGGCCACGTTATGAAGACAGCAGCAGGGATTCCGCCAGTAAACAGGCCTTGCTGAATTCAGAGAAAGATCGTGCCGAAAACCTGATGATTGTCGATTTACTGCGTAATGACCTCAGTAAAAACTGCGAGCCCGGTTCGGTAAAAACGCCGAAGCTGTTTGCCATAGAGAGCTTTCCGGCTGTGCATCATTTAGTATCAACCATTACCGGGCAATTAAAAATGGGCGGCTCTGCTTTACGTCTGTTTAAAGGAGCTTTCCCCGGTGGCTCGATTACCGGTGCTCCTAAAATTCGGGCTATGCAAATTATTGAAGAGCTCGAGCCGAATCGCCGCGGCATTTATTGCGGCAGCATAGGCTACTTCTCACAGCACGGCCAAAGCGACTCTAGTATTACCATTCGCACGTTATTAGCAGAAAACGGTCAGCTTTATTGCTGGGCCGGGGGCGGCCTGGTTGCCGACTCTAAAGCCGATGAGGAATACCAGGAAACCAAGGACAAAGTGTCTCGTATTTTGCCGGTGTTAACCTCATGACCATCAAAAACCGCGCCGAGTTTGTTCGACGTTTCAGCCTCACCCCATCACCGTCAGTTGACCGAAAACTCGACGAGCCGTTGCGTAAGCGCCTGCGACCAGCAGCGGTGCTTATTCCTATCATTGAGCGCCCGCATGGGCTGTCATTGATACTGACACGTCGTTCCGCTTCATTAAGAAAACACGCCGGACAAATTAGCTTTCCCGGTGGTCGCTACGACAGAACCGACAGAGACTTGCTAGATACGGCATTAAGAGAAACCGAGGAAGAAATTGGTTTGCCTCGGTCTCAGGTTGAAGTGATTGGCCGTCTACATGACTATCCCGTGCTGTCTTACTTTATGATACGTCCTTATGTGGCCTTTGTGTCGCCTCAGCAGGAGCTTGTTGCCGAAGAGAGTGAAGTCGCCGAGATATTCGAAGTACCTCTGGCGGACATTCTTGATCCGAGCAATCATTACGTTTACCGCATTCGCAAGTTCATTTATGACCGGGTTTATTTTATCCCCTGGCAACACCGCAATATCTGGGGAGCAACCGCAGGAATTTTGCGAGAATTGGCTGAGCAACTTCAACCAGAGCGGAAAACTCACTTTAAGCCACTCAACTGACCAGTTATTTCGCTATAAAGCTTGCCAGCCCCCACACAATTCATGCGACAATACTATAATTAATAGTAACGAACGCGACAGGTAAGGATAAGTATGATCAGCGTTTTTGATATTTACAAAATTGGTATCGGTCCTTCGAGTTCCCACACAGTGGGTCCTATGAAAGCGGCCTTCGATTTCCTGAAAGCCGCTAAAGAAGCTGGCCACTTAACTCAGGCAGATGGTGTCAAAGTAGAGTTGTTTGGCTCTTTAGGGCAAACCGGCAAAGGTCACGGTACCGGCAAAGCGGTTATTTTAGGTTTGGCGGGCGAACTGCCGGAGACAGTAGACACCGACAACGTTGACAACTTCCTTGAACAGACTCGCAAAACCGAGAAACTGGCTTTATTAGGTGAGCACGAAGTCGCATTTCCGGCAGAAGGCGCTATTACGTTCCATCGTCGTAAAACCATGCCAAAGCATGCCAACGCTATGGAGCTTAAGCTCCTCAAAGGCGACGACATTATCTATAGCGACCTATACTACTCTATTGGCGGCGGCTTTATTGTTCGTGACGAAGACTTTGATGAAACCTTAGAAGAAGCCATTGAGCAATCATCTAAACCTATTCCCTATCCGTTCGACAGTGCCGCTGAATTATTAGGTCATTGCAAGGAGCACGGACTGCGCATTAGCTCATTAATGATGGCGAATGAAAAAGTGTTCCGTAGCGAAGATGAGATTCGCGAAGGCTTAATGAAAATTTGGCGCACCATGCAGCAAAGTATCACCAACGGTATTACCACCGAGGGTATTTTACCCGGTGGCTTAAAAGTGCGTCGCAGAGCGTCTTCGTTGTATCAGCGGCTGAAAAAAGAAAAGTCGAGCGATGCCATGCAAGTTATGGACTGGGTCGATTTATTCGCTTTGGCAGTAAACGAAGAAAACGCTGCAGGCGGTCGTATTGTCACCGCGCCAACTAACGGTGCAGCAGGTATCGTTCCGGCGGTCATGAGTTATGCCGATAAGTTCATTGAAACACTGGACGAAGACTCTGCGGTTCGCTTTCTACTAACGTCGGCCGCTATTGGCATCTTGTACAAGAAAAATGCCTCTATTTCCGGCGCTGAAGTCGGTTGTCAGGGTGAAGTGGGTGTTGCCTGCTCCATGGCCGCCGGCGCACTGGCTGAGTTCATGGGCGGAGGCCCTGAAACCGTTGAGAATGCTGCCGAAATTGGTATGGAGCACAACCTTGGCTTAACCTGTGACCCTGTCGGTGGCCTGGTTCAGGTTCCGTGTATTGAGCGTAATGCAATGGGCTCCGTCAAAGCCATTAACGCAGCCCGTCTGGCAATGCGTGGCAACGGCGACCATAAGGTGTCTCTGGATAAGGTCATTAAGACCATGTGGGATACCGGTAACGATATGAAGACTAAGTACAAAGAAACCGCCCGTGGCGGCTTAGCAGTTAATATTATCGAGTGCTAAAAACGAAGCCGGTGCGTCACAGCACCGGCAACTCACACCCTTCAAATAACGCATCAATTTCTTCTTGAGTTTTAAGCTGCGCCGCTTGCTGCACTCGTTCACGTGTCAAGTGTGGGGCAAAGCTCTCAATAAAGTCATACATATAAGTTCTTAAAAATGTTCCGCGACGGAAGCCAATTTTAGTGGTGCTGGCTTCGAATAAGTGACTGGCTGGAATAGCCACTAAGTCACTATCTTCTGTTTTGGTGTACGCCATTGAGGCCAGCACACCAATTCCTAGCTCCATACGCACATAGGTTTTAATAACGTCTGCGTCTGTCGCCGTAAAAACAATTTGCGGCTCTTTACCTGCCTGAGCGAAGGCTCTGTCGAGCTCAGAACGACCAGTAAATCCATGCACATAAGTGACAATTGGATACTGGGCAACATCTTCAATAGAGATATCTTTTAATTGTGCCAGCGGGTGTGACTTAGGCACCACAATTGAGCGATTCCAGTGGTAGCACGGCAGCATGATTAAATCCTGATAAAGATGCAATGCTTCAGTCGCTATCGCGAAGTCGGTACGTCCCTTTGCCGCCGCCTCACTAATTTGCTGCGGAGAGCCCTGATGCATGTGCAACGACACTCGCGGGTACTGACCAATAAACCGCTTAATCACACTGGGCAGCGCATAACGAGCCTGAGTGTGAGTGGTCGCTATCGTTAATTTGCCTTGATCCGGCTGTGTGTGCTCGGCCGCAACCGTTTTTATCGAGTGAACGTTATCGAGTACCTGCTTTGCCACCCTAATAATATCCTGCCCTGCAGGGGTGACATGTGTTAAGTGCTTACCTGTTCGCCCAAAAATCTGAACCCCTAACTCGTCCTCCAGCATTCGTATTTGCTTACTAATACCTGGTTGTGAAGTGAATAAACTCTCTGCTGTCGCAGAAACATTTAAATTATGGTTCATCACTTCAACAATATATTTTAATTGCTGTAATTTCATAGCAGGACATGCCACTCAGTTTGCGAATTGTGATATAAAAAAATAGTATAATAATCTTAATAACTATGACAAATAGAAAAGCTGGTAGGTATAAGCAGCTGGAACCGGAATTCAACTATGACACAGCCCACATTCGACTTTTCTGCGATACTCGCCTCCTCTGCTCACGACATGAAAAATTCGCTTTGCTTGCTTATTCAGCTAATTGAAGAGGTTTCCGAGCAAGTACCACAAGGCAGTGCAACAGAAAACATGGCAAAAGTCCATTACGAAGCGCAACGAATTAACTCAGGGCTTATACAACTGCTGACCTTATACCGAGACCAGCAGGGGGCGTTGCCGCTGAATGTTGACGAACATCATTGGGACGAGGTGCTTGAGGAACTGCTACTTAACAATGAAGTGTACCTTGAGCAACGTGGTATCAGCGTAACAACCGATATCGACGAGTCAGCGGCGGGCTATTTTGACAAAGACCTCATTAGCCACTTACTGAACGACGTTATTATTAATGCTATGCGCTATACCGCCGATAAACTCTTTATTACAGTGACAGTCGACGAGAATAAAGGGTGTCAGATTTCAGTGCACGATAATGGCGATGGTTTTCCAAAAGACATGCTAAAACAAGCGCAAATGCCCATGCAGCAACTGGATATGAAAAAAGGCCGTACCGGTTTAGGGCTTTATTTTGCCCACCTAATCGCTGAAGCCCACCAAAGAAACGATAAAAAAGGTTTTATCGAACTGAAAAATAATGGACACTTAGGTGGTGGTGTTTTTTCTCTGACATTACCTTAAAAATAATAACAACCTAATGAGCGTTATATGATTTACACCATTGTTATAGCACTGATTATACTTTTGATAATACTGGCGATTGTCGTCGGTTCAGTGCAACAACATAAGCAGCGTCAGGAGCTTGAGCGACGCAAAAAACTTGCCCGATACAGAAGCGCTCTGGAGCAGATTGAAGACCTTATTCACATGTCCAGCTTCTTCCCTATTGGTAAGTCGATGTTGGCTGTCCTGAATATGCGTGCCTATGAAGTTCTGCAAAACATGTATGCTGTATCACCGACAAAAGACTTTCAGGCTCGCATTGAAGACTATAAAGAAAGAATGGAAAGGGTTGACCCTAAAGACACTTCCCTAATTAGCGAAGAATTTGAAATTCCGCAAAACAACAAGCAAATTATTGCCATGATCAATGCGCTCAAACGCTTGAAAGCAACGCTAAGAAGCGAGCACGCTCGTGGCCGCGTTGACAGTAATGTGTTTAGTGTAGAAGACCAGCGTTTAAGCAAGTTACAGCTGAAAATTAGTATTGAAACGCTCATCCGTCGCGGTCGTCACGCCTATGAAAGCCATATGTTAGGGTCAGCGCGTCAATACTACGAGAAAGCGTTGCGCACTATCGAAGAGCAGAGCTTTTCTGACGATTACACAACGTCTCGTGAGGAGTCCATTAAAAAAGCTCTGGAACAAATTGCGCAAGAGCTGACCGACGCACATGCTCGTGATCAAGCAAAGAACAAAAAAGAAGACGACCTGGAAGAACTCTTTCAACCGAAAAAGAAATGGTAGTTTATGTCTGACTGGAAAAATCAACTCAGCCAAATGGTGTATTCGACGGATTCAGGCCGCATTGAACCCGAGAAAGAGCCTGAGCAGATACCAGAAAGCGACGGCATTGTACGCCTTAGAAGAGAAACCAAAGGCCGAAAAGGAAAAGGCGTTACTATTGTCACTGGTCTGGCGCTGCCAAAAGACGAACTGAAGGCATTTGCGAAAAAGCTAAAACAACAATGTGGTGTGGGCGGCTCTGTCAAAGACTACGATATTGAACTTCAGGGTGACCAGCGAGACAGTATTGAAAACTATTTAAAAGCGCAAGGCTATAAGGTTAAACGCTCGGGAGGTTAAGGTCATACTCTATATATAGGCACTGCCCTTCGTCCTTCCACTCATAATAACGAGAGAAATTTTTAATCAACTGCATTCCGCGCCCGTGCATTTTTTCTTCATCGAGCACTGGCGAAAATTCGTCTGCCGGATAGCCATTCTCTCCGTTAGAGCGAATACCGAAACAAATCACACTATCAACAGGCTGGTAGTTAACATCAATTGCTACTTCTATGTCTTCAAGACTTTCCAAGCGGCGCTCACGCTCAGAATAGTAACGCTCAAAGCCCTCGTCTTCTTCTTTTATGTCGGAGTTTAGACGCAATAGATTATGCTCTAAAATGTTATTGAACGCTTCAGCTAACAACAAATAAAGCGTCGTTTTATGAGCTTTTATCCCTTCGAGGTGCGACAAAGAGTCCACTAGCCGAGTGACCGGATCTTCCCCTTTGATATTGTGTTCGGTTAAGCTCACTTTTAGTTCAAATGGCAGGTGGATTATTGAGTGATCATCCTGCTTTACCGGTAAACCGGTTGGCACGCAGTTCACAACGACTAATGAAATATCATCGCTTTGTTCTGTTCCCTGCTGAAAGCTTTCAAGAGAACTCACCAAGTCATCGAACTGGTCTTGATGACCAAACTGCTTGAGCTTGTTTTCAAACCCACTTTCTTTCAGTCGGTTACCGTCAGTATTCGCCATTTCAATCACACCATCTGTGTATGCCACCAGCCGTTGTCCACGCTCGATAAAACAATGGCTCAGAGAGCTGTTAAACTCGTCGGGCGGTAAAATTCCCAGTGCGAGATGCTCAGACGGTAAGCGATTGGTTACTTCTCCGTTATTATCAATGAAAAGAGCGTCCGGAATGCCTCCGTTCCAATAGCTGAGGCGGTCGCCCCCTGCTGATAGCTCTGCGACAAATGCTGCACAAAACATGTCGTCAGGTAACAATTTTACCAGGCGCCGATTAAACTCTTTGACCATAGTCGCAACCGACAACCCTCTCTCAGCCAAATCGAAAAACGTCTGCGCAACCGGCAGTGCCCCCGTTGCCGGCGCCAAGCCATGACCGGTAAAGTCACCGACAAAAATATAGTAGTTTCCTAAGGGGCCCCCTTTTGACAGGACCAAGTCACCATTAAATTCGGTTGCCGGCGATAAATAGGTTTGCAGAAACTCGAACCTCAGTTCATTTTCTAACAGTGCGTTGCTTAGCATGTGGCTCACCACATTTTGCTCACGCTCCATGCGGTTCGAGTGATAAGCCAGTACTTCATTCTTTTCTTTCAGCTTAAAGCTCAATTCTCGCACACGTGCGTGAGCATTTAGCTTAGCCTGTAAAACAATAGGCTCTGGCGGCGTACTGATAAAGTCATCGCCGCCCGCATCCAGGCATTCTAAAAGAGTTTTCTGATCATCAAGTGCAGTAATAAACAGCACAGGAAGATGAATTTCACCACTTAACTGTTTTAAGTGTTTTGCGGTTGTAAGGCCGTCCATAACCGGCATCATGACATCAAGCAACACAATGTCAGCACCTTTGTGACTGAAAAGCTCCAGCGCTTGCATACCGTTTTCCGCGCTGCTCACATTGTGTCCAAAACGCTCAATAAGCCCCTTTAGCATAACCCTATTGGCGGCCTGATCATCAACGATGAGTATGTGCATCAGGCAATAGTAAACATCTTATCGAAACGGGAAATATCCAGAATACGACGAACATCCGGCTTGGCATTAATAAGTTGAATGCCTTTAACACTGCTGCCTAAAGACTTACGCATATTCAACAGCATACCCAGCGCTGAACTGTCCAGATACTCGGTCTCTCTCAAATCTATGATCACCGTTGGCTGAGAGTCACCAATATGGCTATAAGCCTGACGAAACTCTTGTACCAAACTGAAATCAAACTTCCCCTGGATGGCAATAATCAGTTGTTTGCCATCATTTGAAAACTCGCGACTGACGCTCATAGGTACCCCTCTTTTTTCATGAGCCTAACACAATTTTATGATTGAGTTTATTGCCTGAATACCCTAATCTTTGCTACATCATAAACTCATTTTGACCGATTATGGCGATAGCCTTCGACGAACTCCGAATTTTGCTCATCGAACCTTCCGATGTACAGCGTAAAGTCATTACTCAACATCTTAATCAGGCAGGTATCCAACATACCCGAGGTGCTTCTACTATAGCGGAAGCCAAAGAAGAAATCCTACGTTGGCAGCCTGATATTGTAACGAGCGCCATGTACTTCGAAGATGGTACGGCGCATGAGCTTATTCAGTTCATTAACCGAAACGATCTTCATGACACCTTGCATTTTATGCTGGTATCCTCTGAACACCGAGCCGACCAGCTCGAACAGTTTAAGCAGGCCGGTATTATCGCTATTTTACCGAAGCCTTTTACTCCAGAGCAATTACAGCGGGCTATCACCGCTACTATGGACTTAATGGAGCCGGAGCCCCTAACTCTGGAGCTCTACGACATAGAAGACCTGCGAGTGCTTATTGTCGATGATAGCTTAACTTCGCGTCATGTATTACGTCGCGTGTTTGAAAACCTGGGCGTTGAAATATTTGTTGAAGCCGAAAACGGTCAACAAGCCATCGATATATTGGAAGAGCATCAGTTCGATTTAATTGTCACCGACTTCAATATGCCGGAAATGAATGGTCGTGAATTAACACAATATATTCGCAACAGTTCAGCACATGCACACACTCCTGTACTGATGGTGACAGCGCGCGCCAATGAACCACAGCTGGCAAACGTAAAACAAAGCGGCGTCGATGCTCTGACCGACAAACCCTTTGAGCCGGCAGCCATACGCGGCTTAATCTCACGTTTACTTGACCAACAGTAACCCATAAAAAGAAGACCCCTGACGCTTTATCACGCCAGGGGCCTTTTTCTATTTAGCCGTTAACTCATTTTAATTAGCCGGTTTTTCCTGATACTTGTTGTAAAGCTCAGTGTGACGGCTTTCTAAGCTCACATTGCGACCATCAATAAACATGTGCGTTAGGCTCTGTCCAATAGGGTCCAGCAAGTCCCCTTCTGAAACTATCAAGGAAGCGCTCTTGCCAACATCAAGCGAACCGAGCTTGTCTGAAACGCCCATAAACTTGGCTGGCTGAAGCGTAATAGCTTCCAGTGCTTTTTGCTGATCCAAGCCAAAGGCAACCGAGTGTCCGGCCGCGAAAGGCAGGTTCCGAACATCCCAATAACCTGGGTAGGAGATAGCAAAGTTAACACCGGCATCCGCCAATTTAGCTGGCGTAGAAAAGTCTTGATCATAACCTTCGTCGTCACGGCCCGGTAACCCGAACGGTGAACCGAAAACAACCGGAACCTCAAGTTCAGCCAGTTTATCAGCAATGCGCCAGGCGTCTCTTGCCCCCATAAGTACCAACTTAAAGCCATACTCACGACTCACATCAATGGCTTGCTCCATTTGGCGTTTGTCGTTGGCGTGCACATACAGAGTTTTGCTACCGTCAAACAGCCCGAGCATTGCTTCCCAGCGCTGATCCATATCGATGTCTCTGTCTGCTTTTTTCGCATCAAAGTAGGCTTTCGCATCAGCAAACACCTTCATCAACTCTTTACGAGCCTCTTCGTTAGCCTTGCGTTGCTCTTCAGGAGAACGGCGCTCCCACCATGTGTTGATAACATAGGTTCGCGGCCAGCTCACATGCACACCCATTTCACCAGAAACCAGTGCGTCTTGATAATTCCAGCCATCAAGGTGCATGAGCGACGACTGCCCCATGATCAATGAGCCTTCCGGAACCACTTGCGCATGGGTAATGCCGTTATAGCGTACCGTAGGAATAACTTCTGAGTCCGCATTAAAAGCGATGTGCCCAGCCACTTCCGGGTGTACCGGACCCACTTCGCGTGCGTCTCGCGTCGCTCGCACCGCTTCAATTTCGTTCAAACCCAAAGTGGTGTCCATCGCGATAACACCCGGATAAACATGCTTACCGGACACGTCTATGACTTGCGCGTTACCAGGAACCTCAAGATCTTTTCCAATGGCTGTAATCTTGCCGTCTTCAAAAACCAAATCAGAGTCGGTTAAAACGCCGTTAGTCACCGTGTGCAAAGTACCACCCTGCAAAACTATAGGTTGTTGCTGTGCATCGCCAGGCATTTCGTCATGAGCAACGGCGGTCGATACGGTCACTGCACCAATCAGCGCAGCACTCAATGTGGATAGTAAAGTCTTCATTAGTGTTGTCCTCCATGCTGATGCGCTTGCGTAGTGAAGTGATCCAGCCAGAAGTCATGCTCGGTATCACAGTGCCAGGTCGGCTGTGCGTCTTTATAACCGTCGGTGTCGCCTTTCAGAGCTTCATCACCGGCTGCTAAGACTTTCTGAATGAGAGCATTCTTCTCTTGTTTTACCGCTTGCTGACGCTGTTTATCTTGTTCGCGGTCAAAGAACTTACGACCATTAATCCAGGTCTGCTCTGCTCGCGCGTAAGCGCTTAACGGATAGTGACTCCAAAGCACAAAGTCAGCATGTTTGCCCTCTTCAATTGACCCAACGTACTTATCAACTTTTAATTGTTTAGCAGGGTTAATAGTGACCATTTTGAACGCTTCATGTGGGTCCATACCACAATAGCGAACCGACTTAGCCGCTTCGGTATTCAGACGACGCTGCAAGTCATTACTGTCCGAGTTAATGCTGGTTAATACACCTCTGTCATGCATTAAGCACGCGTTTTGAGGGATTGCGTCATACACTTCGAATTTGTATGCCCACCAGTCAGCGAACGTTGACCCGCTGGCACCGTGCTCCGCCATTTCGTCTGCGACTTTGTAACCTTCCAGAATATGAGTGAAAGTATCCAGCGTGAAACCATAATCTTCAGCCACTTCCATCAGCATAAGAATTTCAGACGCGACATACGAGTGCGCATGAACAAAGCGCTCGCTGTTTAGAATTTCGATTAACGTCTCTAAACGATAGTCTGGTCTTGGTGGTGCAATCCGGTTCTTCTCAGAACGACTCATGCGGTCATACGCTTGTTTACGCTGCTGGTATTCCAACGCCGCCTGAAAGCCGTCACGAACAATGGTTTCAACGCCTAAGCGAGTCTGAGGGTAACGAACGGTCATGTTGTCGCCCCAGTTACTTTGCTTCACGTTTTCACCTAATGCGAACTTGATAGACTCAGGTGCCGCATCAAACTTCATAATATTAGCATCAGTCCCCCAGCGCAGTTTAATAACCTGCGCCTGGCCGCCAACCGGGTTAGCAGAGCCGTGCAGTAGCTGAGCCATTGTCGTACCACCCGCTAATGAGCGATAAATATGAATATCGTCCGGGTTTACAACGTCACCAATACGAACTTCTGAGGTGATGGCTTCAGAGCCTTCGTTCACACCACCATCAATTGCGATGTGTGAGTGTTCATCGATAATGCCCGGTGTTAAATGCATACCCGCTGCATCAATAACCGTTGCGCCTGACGGTGCGCTTAAGTTTTTACCGACTTCGGCAAATTCGCCATCTCTAACTAATACGTCGGTTTCTTCAAGAATACCGTCATCGCTGGCAGTCCAGACCGTCGCGTTACGAATTAGCACATCTTGTCGCTCCGGCAGGCCATCTAGACCATAGGCAACGTTCGGGAACGTAAGCTGGCTGACATAGTCAACCTGATTGTTGCTATCGCTCTGAGCTTCTTCACTCGTTTCATTAGCGTCGCTAACTTCAGCTGTCAGAGCTTGTGACTCACCTTCTGGAGAAACCGTTTCCAGTGTGAAGTTTTGTTGAGACGCAGGAGTCAGTTTAAAGCGCCATGTGCCCGCTGGCTGGACATCCATGTCGGCCACAAAAGACAGGGTATCTTCCGTGCGCTCTACATTACGAAGAGACTGAGTGTTATCACCAAGCGTCAGTTCGCCGCTTAACTTAGCGCCCGGCTTCAAAGTGAGCGCCACACTCTGACCATTCCAGTCAATGGTGTAGTTACCAGCAAAGTCCACCAATTCTCGAGAAACCAGCTCGTTCTCTTCACCTTGTAACCAAACTGACTGTATTTCACCGTCTTCAAAAATATCGCCTTTCACCATGACAAAGTCGGCCATATAGCCACTGGCTAAGCGTCCCACTTTGTCATCAACACCGGCAATTTTAGCGGCGGTTGTCGTTAATGCAGCAAGCGCTTTCTCTTTACTTAAACCGTGCTTTACGGCTTTACGCAGGTTTGGCCAGAAGTCGCCTGACTTCTCAAGCTCATTCAGGGTCAAGGCAAAATCAACGCCGGCATTCGCTAACATAGCCGGATTTGACGGAGCGCGCTCCCAATGGCGTAACTTAGCTAAATCAACATCAAGATGGGCATCAACACCACTTACATTAGGCGCTGCCGGGAAATTAAGAGGTAAAATTAAATCACTTCCCGTATTTTTTATTGAGTTCAGACGAGCGTACTCATAACCCGAGCCAACATACACACTGGGTACGTTAAACTGATCCAACACGTCATCGGCACGTAGCAAGGTTTTCTCATCAGAAACCTTGAACACGATGCCTTCAGATTCAATATTTTTAAGTGAATCCAACGCAGCATTAAACTCCGCCGGCTGATTATGTGACTGCTTACCGTAAGCATTTTCGTACCAGTTCGCGTCAGACAGGGTTTGTCTGACCAAAGCGATGCTACCCATCAAGGACGACGGGTACTGCTGCTGCGAGGTTCCTTTGTCAAAAGAGCCAAAGTGTTTGGACTCGCTGCGATAAATAACATCGTTGGTAATTTTATCAGCCAGCGAAACTGTCGCTGCCTGCCCCTGAAAAATACCGTCTAGCTTAGCCGTCTGAACGCTGGTAAAACCTTCAGAAACCCACTTTTTGGCATCGTCAGAGTTGGTTTTAAAGACACTGTACCAGTCTTTTTCAGCGTGAATGGCGTCATTTGCCGCGTTTCCACCTTCACGTTCATTGTTATAAATAGGCTTGTCGGTATCGGCTTTCTCGTAAGTCACGTCAATACCATAGCTGGCATAAGGGTCGATAAAGCCCGGGTAAATGGTGTAGCCGGTGCCATCAATAACGCGTGCCCCTGCTGGTGCGCGGTTACCGCTTTCAACGCTTTTTACTTTACCATTTTCAATAACCAGCGTTGCGTTGGTGACGACTTCGCCAGGCTCGGTCACAACCGTGGCATTTTGAATGGCGGTTAAGCTGGGCGTGTTGTCCCGCATACCATTCGTTCGAGAGGTTTGATCAGCGCTCGTCGGTAACGCTAGCACGGAGGTAACCGCTAACGCTGCCGCACTGAGCTTATGCATTGTCTTCATGAATGTGTTCCCCACTATAATGAGCTTTTCTTTTATTATTTCGTATACAAGTTAAAGCGTTTATCATGCTAGAAACAAGCACTAACCGATAAATCGTGTATTATTAACGGTAAGTGCACGATAAAAAGGAGAATATCCAATGAAAAAATCACTATCCGTACTTTTTACAGCGGTTGCTTTAGGCTTATCGACAAGTGCCGTAGCAGACGAGAATGCGTTTAACGACGGCGACAAAGCTGTTGAGTACCGTCAAAAGGCCCTGTCGGTGATGCAACAAAACTTTGCTGCTATGGCAGAAATGGTTAAAGGCGAAGTGGACTATGACGCGCAGGTTTTTACAAACCGTGCAAATGATTTTGAGAAACTAGCTGGCATCCCCTGGAGTGGTTTCGCTGTCGAAGGTGCTATGCCCGGCGATAACAGCGATGCATTAACCGCAATTTGGGACAACTGGGAAGACTTTCAAGAGCGTTCAAATGACTTACAACAATACGCTGCAAAGCTTGCCAGCGCCGCAGAGTCGGGTTCAATGGATAACATTAAACCCGTATTTATGGACACAGCGCAAACCTGCAAAGGTTGCCACGACGAATACAAAGACTAATTTTAAAGCAGTAACATAAACAGCAGCCACACAGCTACCGCCAGCAGCAAACCTTGCCACCCGGGCTTTAATTGCGGGGCCGGTTGTGTGGTCTTTTTGTATCCATGAACCATCGCACCTATTAGCTTCACCCCTTTCAGACGATACATAAGCACAGCAACTATGTGCAGCCCAATAACAATTAAAATCGCATCAAACTGAGTTTTGTGCCAGTCAGTCAGGAGCTCTTGTGCGTCAGAAGAAACCCAGCTTGCCAATGGTCCCGAAAATAAAATTCCATCACTTGAAAACAAGCCTGTCACCGCCTGAGCAACTAACAAACCCAGCATGATAATTACTGCCCATCCGCCGGCTGCGCTGTGCGTTGTTTCCGACTGATACTGGCCGCTAAAAAGCTTTTTCAAATGAGAAGGAATTTGCAAAGGAGAGCGAACGAATGTTTTAAAACGTGCGTTGTCACTGCCGAAGATGCCCCAGGCAACACGCATGACTAAAAGCGATAAAATGGCGATACCAAAGTCTTTGTGCAAATCCATACGGCCGTTATCGGCTGTCCACCACAAGCCCGCAACTAACAGAATAATCAGTAAATGGAAAAGACGTACAAAACTGTCCCAGACTTTTACAGAATTTTCTTTCTGAATCATCGTGTTAACTCCAAAACACTAGGAAAAACCGGTACCAGGTGCTAGGGTATAGTTAATTCAATGAAAAAGGTAGTAGGCATGACGAAAGTTTTAATTGCTGACGATGACTTTATCAGTCTGGAAGTTTTAAAAGCGATGTTCGGCCAATACGACGTCGAGATTCTTACCGCAACAACCGGCCAGGAAGCGCTGGCTCAAGCCAAAGAAATGCCTAACCTAATTTTCCTCGATTACGAAATGCCTGATATGTCTGGTGCTGAGGTTTGTAAAACACTGCGCGGCAACCCAGAATTTGAAAATACGCCGATTATTGCGATTACTAGCCACCAAAGCGCCAGTGAAATGACGGCCTGCAGAGAGGCCGGCATGGATGCCACGCTACATAAGCCGGTATCACCTGAGGCTTTAGAAGAGCTTTTTAAAAAGTACGTGAAGTCTTAACGCTCCTTAAAGCGTTGGTCGTCAGCCAGCTGGACTAAGGCTTCACTTTCCTTCATAAACTGTTGGGAAAAGTCCCCAAAATAGCTCTGAGCTTCTGCATATAACGCAATAAGCTCTTGCTTGTTGCCTTTCTTAAGGGTTTCCAGCAACTCGGAAAATAGATCAAGATAACGACTGATAGACTCGGTGCGTTCACCATGAGACAGCATAATGTCAGCGTAGAGCTCCGGATTCTGCGCAAATAGACGACCTACCATCATCAACTCCATACGGTAAATAGGCGAGCTGACATTCAGTAGGTTATCAATATCGACATTTTCTCTCGCCATATGCAGGCCATACACAAAGGTGCTTAAATGCCTGAAGGCCTGAACCCAGCCCATTGCTTCATCGTGTGAGTCAGCGTCGGTTTGATAAAGGTGTGCTCCCCAGTTCGAGAGTTGATCTATCAACCACTCGTATTTGTCCGGATCTCGACCGGGCGTCACCACAATAAGCTGCTTGGCAAATGTTTTAATCGTAGGGCCAAACATTGGGTGTAACCCCACCACCGGACCTTTATGGGAGCTCATCATTGCGCGAAGAGGACCCGATTTAGTGCTTGTCACGTCGGCTAAAACGCAGTCGCTTGAAAGTTCCGGCAATGCCTTTATCACTGCCTCTGTATTGTTAATAGGAACGCTAATAAGAACTAACTGTAAGCTTTTAAGGGTTTCGGCACTTGGCCAGGCATCGCCTTTATCGATAATAATGGTGTCATAACCGGTTTGTTGAAAAAACTCCGCAAATTTAGCCCCTAATGCGCCTCTGCCACCAACAATCATGACCGGCCTTTGCGGTGCACTCGATGTCTGGCTGGCCTGCCCTGTTTGAGTTTGGTAAGAGTTGCGAATAACCCGGCGTAAGATATCTTCTACAAAGTCTTCTGAAACCCCAAGCTCTCTCGCTTTTTGCTTGCGTGACTGTATCATTTTATTTTCGCGCTCAGGCACATAGAGCGGCTGCCGCAATGCTTTTTTGACGTCTCCGACTTCGGCGGTTAATGCCTCACGCTTCGCCAGTAAGCGGATGAGTTCTTCGTCGGTGCTGTCTATCGACTGTCGTAGCTCGTCTAATTTTTCTTGCGGTGTTTTATTCATGGGCTTCGCTTTAATTAAGGCTGACTAGAATAGCGCGGTACGCTTTTTGGACATTTTGCATCTTGGCAACACTTCCCCCTTTATCGGGGTGGTATTTATGTACCAGGCGACGATACTGTTTTTTCACTTGTTTTTCGGTCAACGGCGGTGTTAATTCCATCACTTCACAAGCTTCGTCGGTCGGCATAAGTTGCTTAGTCGAAAAATCTTGCCCCATTCTTTCCCAAAAGTCATTAAGCATCGACTCGACATCGGTTTCCGAAGTACTGCTTAATTGACTCAAATCTAAATAATACTCCGCCAGAGAGTCATTTTCGGCTAGCATTTCTTCACCCTGGCGCCAGGGCTGACATTCTATATTCAGCGTATGAATGAATAACTCATACTTCTTTTGCAAACGCCAACGCTCTCGTAGTTTGTATAAACTATGGAATAAAATGAAGTGGGTTTGAAATAAGTTCAGTGGGTCGCGCAGCGCCGCCTTATCAAAGAATTGATATGGCTCGGCTTGCAAGGCCTCAATGAGTTGATGCTCTGTCCAGTGATGCTGGGAGTCCAAACATTCAGCCAAAATTTGGATAAGTATTTCAATGTCTTCTTCCATAGCAATTAGGCTAACAAAAAACCCAGCACAAGGCTGGGTTTTTCTTTGCTATTTCGGTTTTTAATCGCGTTCTTAAGAAAGCTTCTCGCGAATACGTGCAGACTTACCTGAACGCTCACGCAAGTAGTAAAGTTTCGCACGACGAACTGCACCGCGACGCTTAACTTTAATGCTATCTACCAATGGGCTGTGCGTTTGGAAAGTACGCTCAACACCTTCACCATTCGATACTTTACGTACCGTAAATGCAGAGTGAAGACCACGGTTACGAATACGGATAACAACGCCTTCGAACGCCTGCAGACGTTCACGGTTGCCTTCCTTAACTTTTACATTTACAACAACAGTGTCACCTGGTGCAAACTCAGGTAAATCTTTTTTCATTTGCTCTTCTTCAAGAGCCTTGATGATATTTTGGCTAACTTTTGCCATTTTTATATCTCCTATCCTAGATAAACTGTCCGCTTTTTTAGCTGGATGACCGTTGTTCGATAAATTCGCTCAACAAGGCTTCCTGCTCGTCAGTCAGAGCTAGGTCTTTAATTAACTCCGGACGTTGCAGCCATGTTCGCCCTAAGGACTGCTGCAACCGCCAGCGACGTATTTTTTCATGGTTACCGCTCAGTAGTACTGAGGGAACCTGCTGCTCGTTATAAACTTCCGGTCTCGTATAATGCGGGCAATCCAGTAATCCGTTCGCAAAAGAGTCTTCTTCTGCTGAGTCCTGGTGACCCAATACGCCAGGTACTAACCGTGAAACTGCATCAATAAGTACCATTGCTGGTAACTCACCACCGCTTAACACGTAGTCCCCAATTGACCATTGTGCATCGACATATTTTTCAATAACGCGCTCGTCAATGCCTTCATAACGGCCAGCAATTAGTATCATCCGATCATTACCAGAGAGCAACTGCACTCCTTTATGATCCAACTTTTGCCCTTGAGGTGACAGATAAATTACTGGGGTGTCCTGACCAAGGTCGCTTTTAGCTGCTTCAATAGCATCAACCAGTGGTTGTACCATCATCAGCATGCCAGGTCCTCCACCGTATGGTCTGTCGTCGACCGTGCGATGGCGATCGTGAGTGAAATCGCGAGGATTCCAGACACTGACCTCAAGCAAACCTTCCTTTATAGCCCTGCCGGTAACACCGAAACCGGTAACCGCAGAAAACATTTCAGGAAATAAGCTAATAACACCAATTTTCAATGGGACTTCCATTAGAAGTCAGATGGCCAGTCAACCTGAATACGCTTCTCTTTCCGGTTTATCTCAGTGATATATTCACTTTGAATAAACGGAATGAGACGCTCAGACTTTCCAAACGCATCGTTGCTATTCGCTTTCACCACCAACACATCATTCGATGCGGTTGGCATTATCTGTTCAACCACCCCCATGTCATAACCTTGAAGGTTCACTACTTGCAGACCAATTAAGTCATGCCAGTAGAACTCGTCGTCGGCTAATTCAGGCAGCTCATCTGCAGTAATGCAGATATCCGCTCCGGTCAGGCGCGCAGCTTGATCACGGTCGGACACACCTTCCAGTCGAGCAATCAGTCCCTTATTGTGGCGACGCCACTCAGCGACTTCGATAGTTTGCTCACCTTTTTGTTTGAGCAGCCAAGGGCTGTATTCAAATATTGATTCAGGATCTTCCGTGAATGATTGCACTTTCAGCCAACCCTTGACGCCATATACCGCACCTAAGCGACCTATAACGATATGTTCTGACTGAGACATCATTAACTATCCTGAACAATTAATGCTTACGCCGCAGCGCTTGCATCTTTAACTAATTTAGCAACGCGCTCAGATAATTGTGCGCCTTTGCCTACCCAGTGCTCAATGCGGTCAACATCAACACGAAGTTTCTCTTCCTGACCACGAGCCTGTGGGTTAAAAAATCCTACTTTCTCGATGAAACGACCGTCGCGTGAACGGCGACTGTCAGCAACTACCATTTGGTAGAAGGGGCGCTTTTTCGCACCGCCACGTTGTAAACGAATGGTTACCATTGCGTTCCTCAATATAACTGTTGTTTAAATGTAAAAAATAGCAAAGCCCTCCGACTGAGTCGGAAGGCTCGGCAATTCTACTGATTTTTCGTTGAAATGCAAGCTTGACGCGCTTTTTCCTAACGGCCTGGAAACATTCCCGGAGGGAGTTTGCCGCCCATACCACGCATCATTTTTTGAAGGCCGCCGCCTTTCATTTTTTTCATCATTTTTTGCATCTGCATAAACTGCTTCAGCAACTTATTCACGTCCTGCACTTGTGTGCCTGAACCCGTTGCTATACGGCGTTTACGAGAACCTTTAATGACGTCTGGGTGGCGTCGTTCCTGAGGGGTCATTGAATTAATAATAGCTTCCATACGGACGGTCATCTTATCATCCATCTGACCTTTAATTTGGTCGGTCATCTTTCCCATGCCGGGCATTTTATCCATCAGCCCCATCATCCCGCCCATTTCACGCATTTGCACAAGTTGGTCACGGAAGTCCTCCAATGAGAACTGGCCTTTTTTCATGACTTTCTTGGCAACTTTCTCGGCTTTTTCTTTGTCGACTTTTTGTTCGACTTCTTCTATCAGTGACAGTACGTCACCCATACCAAGAATACGTGACGCGACACGGTCTGGGTGGAAGGCTTCCAGGGCATCGGTTTTCTCGCCAACCCCGAGGAACTTAATAGGCTTACCGGTAATGTGACGAATTGACAACGCAGCACCACCGCGTGCATCACCGTCGGTTTTCGTCAAAATAACACCGGTTAACGGCAGAGCGTCACTGAATGCTTTAGCTGTGTTTGCCGCATCCTGACCGGTCATGGCATCAACAACAAACAGCGTTTCAATAGGGTTAATGCTTGAATGCAGCTGCTGAATTTCGGCCATCATATCTTCGTCGACGGCAAGACGACCGGCAGTATCCACTAGGACGACATCAACAAATTGCTTACGCGCTGCAGCTATGGCTGCATTTGCAATATCCACCGGTTTTTGTTCAGTAGATGATGGGAAAAACTCGACACCAACCTGCTCAGCAATAGTTTCCAACTGCTTAATGGCCGCCGGACGATAAACGTCGGCACTGACCACCATCACTTTCTTTTTCTGGCGCTCTGTCAGGAACTTAGCAAGTTTACCGACACTGGTGGTTTTACCCGCACCTTGCAAACCCGCCATTAAGATAACAGCTGGTGGCTGTGTATTTAACTGCAAAGGCGCATTGGCTTCGCCCATTGCCGCTTCCAGCTCTGACTGGACAATTTTCACGAACACCTGACCCGGTGTCAGGCTTTTATTGACCTCCGTACCAACTGCTCGCTCTTTGACCTTAGCAATAAAGTCTTTAACCACGGGCAACGCAACATCGGCCTCAAGTAACGCCATACGCACTTCGCGTAACGTTTCCTTTATATTATCTTCTGTTAGCCGACCCCGGCCACCGATAGAACGCATGGTCTGCGATAAGCGTTCTGATAGATTCTCAAACATATCGGTCGTCTCTTCTAATTCTGGAATTCTGGCGTAGAAAGTTAATGGGGGCAGTATATCTGAATTGCAAGAAAGTTTCGCCCCCGAAGTATTGGGTTTACCCGTTTGACAACGTATACTCAACATCAAGAACAACAAACATCAGGGAACGTGAGCGCGTGATGCTCTTTATATTGCTGCTAATTAGTGTCGTAGGTTATACGGCAAGTGCTTTCATTATTTTACAGACGGTATTTAATGGCAAAGCGCATAAACCAGCGTTACAGATTATTCCCGCAGGCATTGCCATTATTGCGCATGGCTGGCTTATCGTTCAACAGCTCGCCCTCGATGACTTCGACCACATTAATTTATCGTCAAGCTTGAGTATTGTTGCCCTGTTTGTAACTATTACTTCATTTGTTCGATTCCAGCGTTTTAATAATCTTTTTCTGAAACCGGTCATTTATCTGTTTTCAGCATTAACCTGCATTTTGCTAGTCTTCACTCCGGTTCACCTGGGAGCCGACATTAGCTCGAAACACGCGCTGTTTATTCATATTGCTCTGTCATTAATTGCGTACGGCATTCTGGCTTTAGCAACTTTATATGCAATACAAACCAGTTATCTAAGCCGCATTTTAAAGCAGCGCAAAAATCATTCTCTACTCAGCAAACTGCCACCACTAATGACCATTGAAACAAACTTCTTTAACTTGTTGGCGTTAGGAACCATTGCTCTATTTGTCGCTTTAGGCAGTGGCTTTTTGTTTCTGGAAGATATGTTTGCTCAGAACCAGGCGCATAAAACAATTTTAACCAGCCTGGCGGCAGTTATTTATCTGATAGCACTTATTCTGCACCGGATTTCCGGCTTGCGCGGACGCATTATCGTATTGCTGACGCTTATAGCCAGCACACTTCTGACACTCGGGTATTTTGGCAGCCGTTTTGTTAAAGACTTCCTTTTGGGCTAATCAACCCTTGACTTCATGGCTCAGCACTCTAAATTGTCACATTCTAAGTTAACGTAAGGAAATAACCGTTGGACGAGATATCGACGAGCTTGTTGCTCGTTATTTTAGCCGTACTGATATTTTTATCCGCTTACTTTTCAGGCTCTGAAACCGGGATGATGTCGATTAACCGATATCGCCTAAGACATCTGGTGCAAAGCAATCACCGTGGAGCTAAGCGTGTCCAGCATTTATTAGACCGCCCTGACAGGCTTATCGGCCTTATTCTCATTGGCAACAATCTGGTCAACATTGGCGCGTCAGCCATAGCCACCATCATTTGCTTACGTTGGTTCGGTGACGCCGGTATTGTCATAGCAACCTTCGGGTTAACCTTAATCATTTTGATCTTTTCGGAAGTCACCCCGAAAACCATCGCGGCTTTGCATCCAGAGCGGGTTTCCTTTCCAAGCTCATTGATTCTCTTGCCTTTGCTTAAAGTCATGTACCCTGTTGTTATTGGCGTCAATGCAATTACTAACACTTTTATGCGCATTCTGGGCGTCAACCCCAAACAGTCGCAAATGGCCGATGCGTTGAGTTCGGAAGAGTTACGAACAGTGGTTAACGAAGCCGGCAATTTAATTCCGTCGTCTCACCAGGAAATGCTGGTCAGCATACTCGACTTAGAAAAAGTGACGGTCGAAGATGTCATGATTCCGCGAAATGAAATTATCGGTATTGATATTAACGACGAGTGGAAGTCCATAGTTAAGCAGCTGTCTAACGGTCAGCACACTCGAGTTTTGTTGTACCGCAACGAAATTGATGACGTTGTCGGTTTCCTGCATGCTCGCGATGTCATGCGGTTAATGACAAAGAATCAGTTTAATGCCGATAAGTCCATTTTGGTCAGGGCGGCGCGAGATATTTATTTTATTCCAGAAGGCACACCACTGAATGTTCAGCTATTAAAGTTTCAGCGCAGTAAAGAACGTATAGGGCTGGTGGTCGATGAGTACGGTGACATCCAGGGGCTAGTAACACTGGAAGACATACTGGAAGAAATTGTTGGAGACTTCACGACAACCATGGCACCAGCACCGAGCGAATCGGTTACTCAGGAAAGTGACGGAGTCTATGTCGTTGACGGCTCTGCCAACCTACGCGAGTTGAATAAAGAAATGGACTGGGACTTCCCAATTGACGGTCCTAAGACACTTAGTGGTCTTATTATAGAACAGTTTGGTGATATTCCTGACTCACGCTTATGCTTACGCCTTGGTGGTTACCCGGTTGAGCTGGTAGAAGTCGGAGATACGATGATAAAACAAGCTCGGGTTCTGCCGGCACTTTATAAAGCACCGACAGAAACCAATAACGACTAACCAAAGAAGAGGCGCCACAACCACCCTTTTTGTAAGTCCTCTTCACAGGTTTTCAATTGCGTCGCGTAAGTTAACGAGCGACGCTTAACGATTCTAGACACACGCACCAACCACGGTTTTTTCAGGTAGGTTTTACGTTGGTAGCCTCCCCACCCTTCGTGATAATTCAGATACTGTCCGTAAGCATCCCATTTAGATACGCCGTTAACTTGATAGGTTTTATAAATAAACCAACCCATAAAATCGATAGCATCTTCGAATGAGGAGCGACTCGCCCAGCTATTTCCGGTCTCACGCTGGTAGTCTTCCCAAGTCATGGTTTTGGCTTGCGAATAGCCATACGCAGAACTAACTCTTCCCCAGGGGATAAAACCTAATAAATAATCTCTTGGCGGCAGTGCATCGTGTTTAAAGGAGCTTTCCTGATACATCATTGCCATGGGGACATGAATCGGCACGCCCCAGCGTTCACGAGCGTCTTCCGCCGCATCGTACCAGTCACGGTGCTCTTCAAAAATCGCACAAATATTTTCAGGGTTCTCAGGTGGAGGTGTGGCACAGCCACTTAACAGAATAGCGAAAGCCGCTGCTGATAAGGTTGTTCGGTGTATAGGTTTAAAAAAAATCGTTTTCATTGAACTTTCTTCAAATAGGCCACTCTGAGTATATGAACACATTGAGAGTTAACGTATTTGTTCATCCCCTGAACGTTTTATTTGACGCAGCCAACATTGGCTGCGTTTTTTTATGCATTCGAGCCTAGCGTAGTTATCCAGGCTGTTTTGCGTTTTCAAAATAATTGGCTAAAAACGTATCGAAATCGACGGTATTGTCTTGCTCGTAACGATCACTAAACGCTTTTTCAGACGCTTGCGCCCACTCGCTAAAGTCACTTTTATCGTAAAACTCTAACGCAGAGTCTGTCATTTCCTGTCTGTACTTTTTAGCCAACAGCATACCGATACGGCTGTTGTCCCAATTCTCCGACTGCAACTGATGCATAATTTGCCCGGACAATGTGCGCTCTGGATTCAGCACCCATTCATACAAGTCCGCCAAATCATTTTGATAATCCTTTGTATCGGCTGAATTGTCCAGCGTCTTCGCTAGTACAGAAAGGTCGGCAAACAACTCTTCCAGCCAGTCGGCCATAAGCCGATCAATACCGTTTTGCGCTAAGCTTAAGCGCGGGTTACGCCCTTCCATAACAACTTTGGTAAAGTTTTTATCCGCTTGCTGCTGCTGTTCCCAAGTCATTTCTTCACTCGGCTGCAACAGACAGTACAACAATAACAAATCGAGAAAGCGCATTTGCTGAGCGGTAATACCAACATCACTGTATGGGTTAACATCGAGTGCGCGTATTTCAATATACTCAACCCCACCACGCTCGAGTGCCTGGCTAGGAGTTTCACCATCCTGAGCAATCTGCTTAGGGCGAATCGGTGAGTAAAATTCGTTCTCAATCTGCAGAATATTATCGTTTAGTTGACGGTAGTCGTCGTCGACTTTTACACCAATTTTCGAAAATTGCTGAGACTGCGTAGTTATTGCCTTGCGCAAACCCGCTACATACTCTTCCAGAGAGTTATAAGTAATTTGTAATGTGGCTTGCTCTTTATTGGTATAACCCAAGTCGCTCATACGCAACGACGTACCGTACGGCAAAAACACCGTCCCTTTTCCTACGGTGTCAAAGTCCCACTTTTTCAGCAGCTCTTCGTTGTTTGTTTGTGTAAAAAACGACTTGCAAAGTGCCGGCGAGGCACCAAAAAGATAAGGAATAACCCAGGCAATACGTTTAAAGTTTCGAATTAACCCGAAGTACCTTTTACTGCGATAAGCACTATCGTTTACTTCGCCGTCCACCTGCGCCAACTGTTCCCACATGTCATCAGACACAGAGAAGTTGTAGTGCACACCGGCAATTACCTGCATCGTTGCACCATAGCGATAGGTCAACCCACGACGATAAAGGCTTTTCATTCGTCCGGAATGAGAGTCACCGTATTTCGCTATACGGATATCTTTGTCTGACCCCAAATAGCACGGCATACTCATTGGCCACAGTAGCTCTTCACCAATGGCGTTATAAGTCACTCGGTGAATATCTCTAAGCTGCTTTAACGTAGTATTTATATCCGTCGCAACAGGCGTAATAAACTCTAAAAGGTTCTCAGAGTAGTCTGTCGTGATAGTCGGGTGAGTCAACGTACGACCCAATTCACTGGGATGGTCGGTTGTTGCTAAAGTGCCATTTTCATTTATTCGCAAGGCCTCGCGCTCGATACCGCGTTTTATTCCCTGCCAAACATCTGGCTTATCACTTTGCTTAAGCGTTTCTACAACTGATTGAAATGTGGCTTGCAAAAGACTACTCCATTGACCAAAACGGATTATTTTCTGTTGCTAAGCTTACTGGTAATTACTTTAAACGTCCATGATAGAGACACTAATTTTCCTGATATTGCTTGGCGATTCGCCGCCGACATGGCAGACTAACGCACGTATACAACCCCTTTCGGTTACGGACTACCATGAGCTCATTCTGGACGTTTTTACAGCTAATTTTCGTTGTTCTGCAGGTATCGAGCCTCGTGCTCTACGCTCTACTCCCCTCTCCATGGAGCGACACCGTTCTGGTCGCAATGATAACGTTCAGCTTAATTATTGGTATTGCCATTTGGTGGTGGTCGCGCCGCAACGCGTTAACGGCGCCCTTCCGTCAGCCGTTTTTATCGTCAGATTCAATGCAGCTTTTTGAACAAGTGTTTAACGACTTGCCGACGCGCGTTTACTGGCGTGACTCGGAACTCAAATTATTAGGCGGTAACGAAGCCTTCGCCAAAGATTTAGGTCTTAATCCGGAAGAAGTAACCGGGAAGTCTGACAATGATATCCCGGTGCTCGCGAACAACCTTATTTTACGAGAGAAAGATCAAACAACCTTCGCAACGCAAAAGCCGTCTACTAACGACGAGCTAGAACTGTCTCTTGCGCAAGGCAGTCGTTGGGTTGAGCACTCCAGCGTTCCTCTGCACGATGACGACGGCAATATTATTGGTATTTTAGGCAGCTATTACGACATTTCCGGCATTAAGTCAGTTGCCGAGGAAATGGAGAAAGCAAAAGAAACTGCGGAAAATGCTAACCGCTCTAAGGGCGAGTTTCTCGCTAATATGAGTCATGAAATTCGTACGCCAATCAATGCCATTGTCGGTATGGCTAACCTGTGCCTCAAGACAGAGTTAAACCAAAAACAAAAACGCTATATAAAAGTTATCGACTCCTCTTCGCAGGCGTTATTAGGTGTTATTAACGATATTCTCGACTTTTCAAAAATTGATGCCGGCAAGCTTACTGTTGAAGAAATTCCGTTTGATTTACAGGATGTTCTTACATCATTAGCTGACATGTTTGCGTATCGCGCCTACGACAAAGATCTCGAGTTTATTATCAATTTGCCGGCTAATATCCCCACCAAGCTAATTGGTGACCCGTTACGCTTAAATCAGGTTCTTGTTAACTTAATTAGTAACGCCATCAAATTCACTGAAGACGGCGAGATTAATGTTGCGGTGAACTTATTAGACAGCTCTGATGAAGACGTTCTACTGCGTATTTCCGTTACCGATACCGGCATTGGCATGGACGAAGAACAACGCGCGAACCTCTTCAAAGAGTTTACTCAAGCCGACACATCAACCACGCGAAAATACGGCGGCACTGGCCTGGGGCTGGCTATATCTCGTCGGTTAATTCTCTTAATGGGAGGGGATATTGGCGTAACCAGTGCGGTCGAGCAAGGCTCTACATTCTATATAGAAATAAAGTTGCCCGTTCAACGAGAGCAGGACAATACGCATCACGAGTATTTATTGAAGCATTTAACCGGCAAACGCATTTTGGCGGTCGATGACAACCTCAGTACCCGTGAAATGCTTTATGAAATGCTTAGAAGCTATCAGGTCGATGTCAAAGTGTGCCGTACGGCCGAGCAAGCCCTTAAAGTGTTTGACGAGTCCGTTCATGAGGGAACCCCTTACGAGTTACTGTTAGTCGACTGGCGGTTACCAGGAATGGACGGGCTGACTTTGTGTGAGAAAATAACACAGACCTACGAGGCTGACGTACGACCTAAGCTAACATTAGCAACGGGTTACTACGCAGAGGAGCTCTCAGAAAAAGCCAAGCGTGCCGGCGTAAACGATATTTTATCGAAGCCGTTTACCGCCTCGACGCTTGGGCGCAGTTTAACGTCAACACTGCTCCATCGTGATATTGATGAAGACATGAGCTCTGAGTCAACTGAAGGCGTTCCTGATAACCTCACCGGTGCACCGGTGTTAGTCGTTGAAGACAACGAAATAAATCAGCAAGTTGCCCGAGAGATATTGAGCAGCCATAAGTTTCAGGTGGACATTGCCGAGAATGGCCAACTGGCGGTTGATGCTGTTCGCGAGAAAAAATACGCCATAGTGCTTATGGACATTCAAATGCCGGTAATGGATGGGCTGAAAGCTGCTCAACATATTCGCACTGAGTTTACCTACCAGCAACTGCCGATTCTAGCTATGACGGCTAACGCCATGAGTGGTGACAAAGAGCGCTCTTTAGCCGCCGGCATGCAAGGTCATATACCTAAGCCTATCGATGAAAAAGTGTTACTTAAGGCCATTGCCAAGTGGGCGGTCCCAGGGGACTACTCAGCCGATGACACCAATAATTACGTTGACTCAGCCGAACAGCAGCCAGAGCCTGCACAGAAAGCGCCGATAAAAATACCCCAGGTGAAAGGTATCGACTTTGAATCTGCCCTTGGCCGTCTGCAATACAATGTTGAATTGTACCTGAAGCTGGTAGAACAGCTTTATGAGAGCTACCAAGGCAGCGCAACCAAAGTCTCTGACTTTATTACTCGTGGCCAGCATGATAGTGCTAAGCGTTATTTCCATTCATTAAAAGGCGCTGCAGCTAACTTAGGTTTTACTCAGCTTAGAAATAAAGCCGCTGACTTAGAGGCATTCATGGCAGAAGGCGAAATTGATAAGGTTGCCGACCAAATTACCGAACTGGAAAAGCGTTTGCGTTTCGCTCATCAGGCGGCACAAGATTTAGAAACCATTCAGCAGCACCAATCTTAAAGGCCAATTATGATACGTTATTTCTTTTTAATTCCATTGCTGCTAAGCCTGCTTTGGTTGCTTTACCTTAAGACCAACGGCTGGACGATAAAGCAGGGATACAAAGGGTTTGTTTATATTGCGGTGATAAGTGCAGTCATCGCCGCTTTTTACACGGCGATGATGTTTATTACGGGGAGATAGTGTCTTAACTGTTAAACAAGAGCCAGCAAGACACCTGCAGCAACTGCTGAGCCCAGGACCCCGGCAACGTTTGGCCCCATTGCATGCATCAGCAGGAAGTTCTGCTGATTAGAGTCTAACCCAACCTTATTAACCACTCGCGCTGCCATAGGAACAGCCGAAACACCTGCAGCACCAATAAGCGGGTTGATTGGATCCTTACTAAACTTAGCCATTAATTTCGCCATAAGTACACCGCTTGCCGTACCTATAGAGAATGCCACAGCACCAAGCAGCAAAATACCCAACGTCTGGAAACTTAAGAACTGATCAGCCTGAAGTTTTGAACCTACCGCAAGGCCAAGGAAAATAGTGACAATATTAATAAGCTCGTTCTGAGTCGTTTTGGTTAAACGTTCAACGACTCCAGACTCACGCATTAGGTTACCTAAACAAAACATGCCAACCAACGGCGTTGCCGACGGTAAAAACAGTAGCGTTAAGGTAATAGCAATAAGCGGGAAAAACAGCTTTTCGCGACGCGCTACAGGTCGCAGCTGCTCCATTTTAACCTGACGCTCTTTTTCTGTTGTAAGCAGCTTCATAATTGGCGGCTGAATAATTGGCACCAACGCCATGTAAGAATAAGCTGCAACAGCAATTGCTCCCAGTAAATCCGGCGCTAACTTTGATGCCAAAAATATCGCTGTCGGTCCATCTGCGCCGCCAATAATGGAAATGGCAGCCGCATCTGACATTGAAAACTCAATACCTGGCACAATGTTCAAAGCAATAGCACCAAACAAAGTCGCAAAAATACCAAATTGCGCAGCGCCACCTAAGAACAACATTTTCGGGTTAGCCAATAACGGACCAAAGTCGGTTAATGCACCTACCCCCATAAAAATAAGTAACGGAAATACACCCGTGTCTATTCCCACAGAGTACACGTAATACAGCACACCACCCGGCTCGGTAAAGCCGGCCAGGGGAATATTAGCCAGTATCGCGCCAAAACCTATAGGTAAAAGCAGTAGTGGTTCAAACTTTTTCGCAATAGCTAAGTACAACAATAACCCGCCGACCAGTATCATACTAAACTGACCCAGCGTCATTGCGGAAATACCGGTGGTTTCCCACAAAGTCATTAACTTATCCATGTTAGCCCACCGTTACTAAGCTATCGCCAACTGTTACCGCATCGCCTTCTTTTACATGAATAGCATTGACGGTACCGTCACTTTCCGCCTTGATATCGGTTTCCATTTTCATGGCTTCCATAACCAAAACAACATCTCCGGCTTTAACCTGGCTGCCTTCTTTTGCAACGACTTTGAAAATATTCCCTGCTAATGGCGCTTTTATCGTTGTCCCTTCACCATTACTGGCGGGTTTAGATGCCTGCTGATCGTTACTTGAGCTTTGCGCTTGGACTGAATCAATTTGACCAGAAGGCCCCACTTTCACACTGAACTTTTGACCGTCAACTTCCACATCATAAAGCTCAACACCACCGCTAGACGAGGCCGCAGCAGATTCTTTTCCTGGTGTCTGACCAGAGCTTTCGCTTGGCTCTTCAGGCGCCGGTTCAAAAGCATCCGGATTGTCTCTATTTTTCAGGAATTTCAAACCAATTTGCGGGAATAGAGCATAAGTCAGAACATCATCTTCCACGTTGTCAGCCAGACGAATGTCCTGCTCTTTCGCTGTCTTCTTCAACTCATCGGTAAGAGCATCCATTTCATCATCGATTAAGTCAGCCGGACGACAGGTAATTGGCTCTGCGCCATCGAGCACGCGCTTTTGCAGCTCTTTATTCACTTCTGCAGCAGTCGACCCGTACTCACCTTTAAGAACAGCAGCGGTTTCTTTAGAAATGTTGGCATATCGTTCTCCACTCAATACATTAAGTACCGCCTGTGTACCTACAATTTGCGAAGTCGGTGTTACCAGTGGAATAAAGCCGAGATCTTCCCGAACCTTTGGAATTTCTTCCAGCACTTCATCAAACTTATCGATAGCGCCCTGCTCTTTTAGCTGGCTTTCCATGTTCGTCAGCATACCGCCAGGCACCTGAGCTAACAGAATTCTGGCATCCACGCCTTTCAGCGAGCCCTCGAACTGAGCATACTTCTTACGAACGTCGCGGAAGTATGAAGCAATTTCCGCTAAATCAGGTAAAGACAACCCGGTATCTCTGTCAGTACCTTCCGTCATTGCAACCAGTGTTTCTGTTGGCGAATGACCGTAAGTCATACTCATCGAAGAAATCGCTGTATCGAGCATATCAATGCCCGCATCAATGGCTTTTTGGTAGGTTGCGACACTTAGGCCTGTGGTTGCGTGGCACTGCATAGAAATAGGTAAGTCGGTCTTTTCTTTAAGCGCACTGACTAATTCATAAGCGTCATTCGGACGCAACAGGCCAGCCATGTCTTTAATAAATAATGAGTCACAACCCATGTCTTCAAGTTCTTGCGCCATCTCGACCCATTTATCCAATGTATGTACCGGACTTACGGTGTATGACAAGGTTCCCTGAGCGTGCCCTTCAACATCTTTAGCCGCCTTTATTGCAGTTTTTAAGTTGCGAACGTCGTTCATAGCATCAAAAATACGGAATACATCCACACCATTTTCTTTTGCTCGTTCGACAAAACGGCGAACAACGTCATCGGCGTAATGACGGTAGCCCAACAAATTCTGTCCTCGCAACAGCATTTGCTGACGGGTATTTGGCATTGCCTTGCTTAACTCTCGAATGCGCTCCCATGGATCTTCGCCCAGATAACGAATACAAGAATCAAAAGTGGCGCCCCCCCAGGACTCCATGGACCAATAGCCGACTTTGTCCAGCTTTTCGGCAATAGGTAACATATCGTCTAAGCGCATTCTGGTCGCTAGTAAAGACTGATGAGCATCTCTTAAAACAAGCTCAGTTAACAACAAAGGCTTACTCATTTAAACATCTCCTTATTTTCTGCGGCCGAATGGCTCTGACGGTACTGGTGCACAGCAGCAGTTATTGCTGCAATCACTTTTGGGGACTTCCCGGCGGGAGCGTCAGAACGGGTTTGACTGGGTGCCTCTGGTGCTGGAGTCGGTGTCGGTATTAACCGCTTCATAACGGCCATACACACAACCAATATACACAAAAAGACAATGACAGCGCCCATACCAACGAGCATGAGCTGTGCTGCTTGGGTAAGTAGTTCTTGCAAAAGACACCTCGGAACGACTGCAAATTGTTATAAATTTATTAAATACTATGGTAGCAAGTCGCGCAAGAATTTGCAGCGTCAAATAGTCGGTATTCAACAGCTAAATAAGGGAAATATGAGAATAAATAGCGAAAATAGGATGTATGGAAAAACAAAGAAATGGCGCGCCCGAGAGGAGTCGAACCTCTAACCGCCTGGTTCGTAGCCAGGTACTCTATCCAGTTGAGCTACGGGCGCATTGCCTGAAGTGTTTTGAAGTGAAAATGGCGCGCCCGAGAGGAGTCGAACCTCTAACCGCCTGGTTCGTAGCCAGGTACTCTATCCAGTTGAGCTACGGGCGCAAATTTTTCACTTAACGAATGGCGGAGAGGGAGGGATTCGAACCCTCGATAGGGCTACAAACCCTATACTCCCTTAGCAGGGGAGCGCCTTCAGCCACTCGGCCACCTCTCCAAATCGTTGTGGCGTGAATTCTAGCGATGTTGGCAATAATGTCAATTGGTTTTTTAAAAACAATGGTTCAAGTGTGGGATAATTGACCATCTCGTTGGATTTTTCCGCAAATTATGCGTTACGCATAAAAAAACCGGCGAATGCCGGTTTTTTCTAACTATTCTTTTTCGTCATGTTCATCGTCTTTTTCAGACTGAATGCGCATGTAAATTTCTTCTCGATGGACGGAAACATCCTTCGGGGCATTTACACCAATACGTACCTGGTTCCCTTTTACGCCAAGGACAGTGACCGAAACATCATCACCTATCATCAGTGTTTCACCTACACGGCGAGTCAAAATTAGCATAAATTGCTCCTTCAATACTGTCCCGATGTTACCGCAACGATCGAACATTTCCCTAAATGTGATGTAAGCAGTCTACCAATAATGGCAATGATTACACTATAACGAAACTCATAACCCTAAGTTACGATAGCTGCTGCTCTAACCAAGTTGTTGCCGTAGCCAAGGCTTCATTTAAATGTTCAGGCAGTGAACCCCCGGCTTGCGCCATATCGGGACGACCACCACCCTTGCCGCCGACTACATTAGCGGCCTGGTTGACTAAATCTCCTGCTTTGACTTTAGCGGTTAAATCGCCAGTAACGCCAGCGATTAAACTCACTTTGGAGCCATTGGCAGTTCCAAGTAATACGACACCAGAGCCAATTTGGTTCTTCAGATCATCAACTAATTCTCGCAGTGATTTAGGATCGGCTTGATCTAACTCAGCAACAATAGCTTTAACGCCTGCAATTTCAGCCGCTTGTGAAACCAAACCGCCCCCCGCTTGAGACGCCAGTTTTTTCTGAAGCTGCTCATTTTGGCGCTCTAGCTCACGCTGCTTCTGCAACACCTGCTGAATCTTCTCAATTAAATTATCAGGTTTCGCTTTAATCTCGGCCGCCACCTGATTAAGCATAGCTTGCTGGCCTTGTGTATAGCGAATAGCCGCTTCACCGGTAACCACTTCAATACGGCGCACGCCCGAGGCAATACCACCTTCAGAAGTAATACGGAATAAACCAATGTCACCGGTTGAACGAACGTGAGTACCGCCACATAACTCCATAGAGAAGTCACCCATGCGTACCACACGGACCTGCTCGTCATACTTTTCACCAAATAAGGCCATTGCGCCAGCAGCTTTTGCTTCTTCAATGTCCATTAACTGTGTTTCTAGCGACAAGTTCGCTCGAATTTGCGCATTCACTTCACGCTCAATTTGAGCTATTTGTTCAGCGGAAACAGGTTCAAAGTGTGAAAAGTCAAAACGCATTTTGTCCGCTTCTACCAGCGAGCCTTTCTGAGTAACGTGCTCACCTAACAGATTACGTAATGCAGCGTGCACCAGGTGTGTCGCAGAGTGATTCCGTTTAATATTTTCCCGGCGTTCAGCATCAATCTCAGCTTTCACTGAATCACTTAGCTGAATAGTCGCCGACGCCTTACCGTGATGTCCAATCGCTTTACCAATATATTGAGTATCGGTGACCTCAAAGACGCCGCTATTCGCTACTAATTTACCGGTATCACCAGTCTGGCCGCCGCTTTCTGCGTAAAAAGGAGTTTCGGACAAGACAATAATGCCGCTTTCACCCGCTTCTAAACGTTCAACCGCTTTACCTTCCTTGAAAAGCTCTACGACTTTAGCGTCACCATTAACCTGCTCGTAACCAGTAAATGCCGTTTTCTGCTCTGACTTAATTTGTTCGTTATAGTCCATACCGAACTGAGAGGCTTGCTGAGCTCGCTTGCGCTGTTCAGCCATTGCCTTTTCAAAGCCGGGTTCATCAACCGTTAGCTCTTGTTCGCGAGCTATGTCAGCGGTTAAATCAACCGGGAAACCGTATGTGTCATAAAGCTTAAAGACGACATCACCAGGAATAACAGTGCCATCAAGCTGCTTGATCTCATCGGAGAGAATTGCCAAGCCTCGTTCAAGCGTACGCGCAAACTGCTGTTCTTCACGCTCTAACGCATCTTTTATAATCGACTGTTTTTCTACCAGTTCCGGATACGCTTCGCCCATCTGGTTAACAAGTTCATCAACCAGCTGGAAGAAAAATGTTTCTTTAGCACCCAGTAAGTGACCATGTCGTACCGCACGGCGGATAATACGGCGCAACACATAACCGCGCCCTTCATTCGATGGCATTACGCCATCAGCAATTAAGAAAGAGCATGAACGGATATGGTCAGCAATAACACGCAATGACTTATTGTTAAGGTCGTCAGTACCAATGATTTTAGCCGCTGACTGAATCAGTGCCTGGAATAAGTCAATCTCGTAGTTACTGTGGACATTCTGCATAATGGCAGAAATACGCTCTAACCCCATGCCTGTATCTATTGAAGGGTTTGGCAATGGCTCAAGCGTACCGTCAGCCTGACGGTTGTACTGCATGAAAACCAAATTCCAAATTTCAATATAACGGTCACCGTCTTCTTCCGGTGTGCCCGGAGGACCGCCCCATACTTCAGGGCCATGGTCGTAGAAGACTTCTGAGCATGGCCCACACGGCCCTGTATCACCCATCGACCAGAAGTTATCTTTTTCGCCAATACGTGAAATACGATCTTCCGGTACACCAATATCTTTTGCCCAGATATCGTAAGCTTCGTCGTCTTCTGTAAAGACAGTCACCCACAGCTTTTCAGCCGGTAATTTCAATTCGTTGGTAAGAAAGTCCCACGCATATTCAATAGCTTGCTTTTTAAAGTAGTCACCAAAGCTGAAGTTACCCATCATTTCAAAAAATGTATGGTGTCTAGCCGTATACCCCACGTTTTCCAGGTCATTATGTTTGCCGCCAGCGCGCAGGCAACGCTGAGCAGAAGTTGCCTTGTCGTAACGACGCTTATCGCTCCCCAAAAAAACATCTTTAAACGGCACCATACCGGCATTAGTAAATAATAACGTTGGATCATTACCCGGTATCATTGATGCCGAAGGCACTCTTTCGTGTCCTCGTTTCGCAAAATAACTGAGAAATGTTTCACGAATTTGGGCACTGTTCATGCTCATAGTTTGTCCTACTTTTAGTTTGTCTAGTTTGTCCTGCTTGCTTTGCCAAAAGCCTATGGGTGTAATTGCTTATATACTGTTAGATTATCACGAAGTCGTTGCTCAGCCTAGCTTTCTGGTCGATTGACGCAAGCGAATATTTGTTCCGAATTAAAACCACGCTGTTGCAGAAAGCGTACTTGTTTCATCCACTGCTTTTGATCTGCCGGCGGCTCTTCACCAAAGCGTCGTTCCTTTAAATCGGCACATAAGCTAAACCAGTCTATGTCCATTTCATCCAGTAATCGCTCGACAAGCTCTACCGATAATCCTTTTTGCTGAGTTGCCTGAGCTAAAATTTTCAGCCGACCTTGTTTTTGCGATACCTTTTCACGTATGAAAATTTCGGCAAACCGCTCGTCGCTTTGCCAGCCTTTTTCTTTAAAGTCTTTTAACACTGCGTCAACCATGTCGTTGGGCCAACGCTTTTGAATCAATTTTCGGCGCAACTCCTGATAGCTTTGCTCACGACGCCCTAACAGGCGAAACACCGAGTCTCTCAATGCGCTTTCATCATATTCTTCTGAACTTTCACCCATGACCTATACTCCATAGCTAAGAGTTATGGGAATTCTATACAGGGACACTAATCATGACCAAGAGTTACTTAAAATCAAGCATTCTTTCGGTTTGTCTGTTAGTTCTTACAGCAGGCTTCCACCAAGTCTCACAAGCAACAGAGCAGCGCATTACGGCGACAGGCAACGGCAGCGTCAGTGCCGTGCCGGATTTAATGCGAATTACCTTCTGGATAGAAGAGCGCGGCAATAAACTCAGTTCGCAAAAGACCGTGGTCGACAATACAACTGAACGCTTACTAAACGACTTACTTAAAGAAGATGTTGCAGAAAAAGACATTCAGTCTTACCAGTTGCAAATTTACCCGCAGTACGAACAAGACTCCGACGGTAAAACCAAGCAGAGCGGCTTTATTGTCAGACGAGAGATAAAAGTGACTCTACGCAACCCTGAAAATTATGACAATGTGATTGATTTAGCTTTATCTAGAGGTGTTACCCGGGTTGGACAAATTCAGTTCGAAATTGGTGACCAACAGGCGCTTTATCAACAAGCATTAATTAATGCCTACAAACAAGCCCGGCAAAAAGCCGAACAGTTGGCGAGTACAGCCGGCCTTGATCTCACCGGTACCTTAAGTATTACTGAGCGCTCAATCTCGCGCCCATTTATGATGCAAATGGCAGAAGCCAGTGTACGTTCTGACAAGGTGTCGCTGCCGGGTCAACAAACCATCGAAGCCTCCGTTGAGGCTGTATTTAGTGTCGAAAACATACAAAACAAAGGCAATTAATTGATTGCGTCGGGACGCGAGTCAGGTAGAATAATTAGCAACATTTTATTAACAGAAAAGTAGCAATTGGTTTTTAAGTTGCGATTCATTTACATCGTATTGCTGTTACTGTCGTTGCCGCTCTTTGCACAAGAGTGGCAGCAGCAGCGTATTGACGCAAGCAGCAATCCGGACGAATGGATAACCAAAACCAATCAATGGATAAGCGAATACGATGAAGGTCGCGAATTCGAAAAGCTAGCACTCGCTTATGCCCTGCAATCTGAGGCCTACCGCTATTCCGGCAATGAAACCAAGCTTATTGAAACCGTTAAAGAAGGACTAAGATTCGCTAAATTAGCAGATTCTGAAGTCGCTTCCGCCCTGCTTCGTATCAATCAAACCTGGTATCAACTTCAGCGTGGTCAACTACAGCAAGCTAACGCCAGTGTCATTTATGCTATTGAAAACGCCAAAGCGTCGGGCAATGAAGACTTATTTATTGAAGCGGAGATACTTCACGCTCAAGTCATGCAACATGCCGGAGATATTGCTCAAGCACTAGAAATACTTGAAGAGGTAAACCGTGAAGCTTACAGCGCTATCCCCAAACTTCAGGTAGAGTTTCACGGGCTTATCGGCATTATCTACACCGATGTCGGTGCCTTTGATATCGCTATTGAACACACACTTGAAGCCTTAAAAGTTAGCAAGGAGCATCTTGGCCAGTGGGACACCTCGGTTCTAGAGTATAACCTTGCCAGAATTTATCATCAGGCGGGCCAGCCCAATAAAGCACGGCAACACTTTGAAAAAGCTCTGGAAATAAGCCGCGAAATAGAAGATGAACTCGGTGTCGCTTATGCGATGTTCCGTTTGGGAACATTAGAGCTGGATAATGAGAATTACCAAGCTGCCTTATCTAACTTTGAGCAAGCCTTGCCTCAGTTTCGGTCTGCCGGGGCACATCCCATGGAGGCCGAAACTCGACTCAGCCAGGTTGAAGTTTATTTGGCAACTCAGCAAGTAGAGGTCGCTCAACAAGAGCTTGAAGCCGCTACCTCATTAATCAATACACTTAACGATGACGGCCTGAAACAACGGCTTGAAAGCAAGTGGTCTCGCTATTACGAAAAAACCCAACAGTTTGAAAAGGCGCTAACACATTACAAAAGCTCGGTTGAGAAAATGAAAGCCGTGCAAGAGAACCTTCAGGACAAGCAAGTTCAGGAAGTTATGGTTCGCCTGGAGATTAAAGAGCAGGAAACAACGAACGAGCTTCTCAAAAAAGAAAACCAGATACAGCAACTAGCGTTACAAGAGCAGCAAAACTCTTATTATTTGCTCGTCTTGGCAATCATCACGGTTGCTTTGCTGGTTGTTATTATTTCTGGTTTCCTGCTCCAACAATGGCGAGCGCGTAAAAACTTTGCCGAGCTCGCTCTTAAAGACGATTTAACCCAGGCTCCTAACCGCCGAGCCATTGTGCAACGGTGCAAAAAAGAGTTAGAACAAGCTCAGGAACAAAACCGCAGCCTTGCCTTAGCAGTGGTCGACTTCGATTACTTCAAAAGTATCAACGACGAATTCGGACATGACGCCGGCGATCACGTATTACAAAGGTTTGCGAAGGTCGCCAATGAGTCCCTGCGGGAACAAGACAGTTACGGCCGTTTAGGCGGTGAGGAGTGGTTGCTGCTGTTCTTAGATGCCTCAAAAGAAGATGCCGAGCAGCTTTTCAAGCGACTTCAGGAAGGTTTGAACAGCCAACCGATAGAAGGCATTCCTGCAGACTATCAAATTACTTTTAGTATGGGCTTTACCGAAGCTCTGCCCGATGACTCCTTTGATGAACTCTACAAACGTGCCGATGACGTGCTTTACGACGCTAAAAACTCAGGGCGCCAGCGTTTAGTTATCGCTTAATTCTGCTAGGTTATGACTTATACAATGCAGTCCACCGCCGCCTAATACCAATTCCCGCGCAGGTACACTTAATACGGTTTTATCCGGGAGCACTTCTCGTATTATCGACAAGGCAATAGTGTCTTCCGGCAAGCCAAATTCCGGCACAACCACAAGAGCGTCAGTATGTAACACATTATTATAGCTGCACAGCAACGGAAGCTCTTCCGTTCCGTTTAAACTCGTCTGAAGCTGTTCCAGACTTTCTCGTTCAATCCGTGTCGGTCGCAATGGCTTAGGTAATGGAACGGCTACTTTCTGAATTGAATCAGGCAGCAGTTCAATAAGCTCCGCTAACCGCTTACAGGTTTTATAGTCGGGGTGGTTTTCGTCTTTAGTTAGCGCATAGATAAGAGTATTTTCATTAAGAAATAGCGCCATATTGTCCATATGTCCCTGAGTCTCATCAGCAGTCAGAGCGCCTTCAAAGAAAAACAACGACTCACCCGAAAAGCAGTCGTTTAGCTTATTCTTAATAACTTCTTTCGATAACGAGGGATTACGCTGAATAATGCTGGATAAGCCAACAAGCCATGTACCTTGACCATTATGAGTAAAGGTGCCCCCTTCTGTGACCAAATCACAGACTGATAACGAGCGTTCCAACTTTAACGACAGTTGTGAGGCTAAGGCTCTATCACACTCCACCGCTGACTGAACGCCGCCCCAACCATCAAATTGGAACACGATACCAGACGTCTGCCTCTTCTTTGAAAACCATAACGGCAGCGTGTCTCGTAGCCAAATATCATCGTATCGCTCGACGATAACAGAGCAGCAGTCATACAGCTTCTTTGGCACAGAATCTTGGTAGTTCGGATGAACCAGTAAAGTAACGGGAGTATAGTGACTGACCTGACGCGCCAGCTCAGCAATGACTTTGCGAGCGGGCAATGCATTGTCTCGCCAAACGTCCCGGCGGTAAGGCCAGGCTAAGAGTAAACGCTGGTTATCAGAAAAATCTGCTAACCAGCGCTTGGTAGAGCCTTTCATTATCTGCGACGCTTATCTGTCTTTTTGTATTCGCGGTGCTTTGCCGTCGCTCGGCGTATTTTAGCGAACTTACGCTGCCTGGACTCTTGATTCCGAGGGTCAATAAACGAACGCTCTTCAGGTGGCAGTTTCACCTGCTTTCTCAACGCATTCACTTGCTCCAGCGGCATTTCCGACCAGCCACCTTGCGGTAAGCCTTGCTCAAGAGGAATGTCACCGTAACGCACACGAATCAGTCGGCTCACCTGCACTTCCTGTGACTCCCACAAGCGGCGCACTTCACGGTTACGGCCTTCACTGATGGTTACGTGATACCAACGGTTCATGCCGTCACCACCAGCCGGCTTTATCGAATTAAAGTGCGCGGGGCCGTCTTCCAGCTGCACACCCTTTTTAAGACGACTCATCATTTTATCGTCGACTTCACCGAAAACACGCACTGCGTATTCGCGCTCAACCTGCTGGCTCGGATGCATTAACCGGTTGGCTAATTCGCCGTCGGTGGTAAATAACAACAAGCCTGAGGTATTTACATCAAGTCGACCAACAGCGACCCAACGCGCTCCGCTCATGCGCGGTAAACGGTCGTACACCGTTGGACGTCCTTCAGGATCTTTGCGTGTACACAACTCGCCTTCAGGCTTGTGGTACATCAAGACCCGGCAGATAACTTCTTTTTCAGGCTTTATTTCAACTTCATGACCATCAATGCGAACTTTTGCGTCTGCATCAACTCGCTCGCCCAGCTGCGCCACTTTTCCATTTACACGAATGCGTCCAGCAGCAATTTTGGCTTCAATTTCTCGTCTTGAGCCATGTCCTGAGCGGGCTAATACCTTTTGTAACTTTTCGGTCATTCTTACTGTTCTCTCTCGTTAATCGCTGTCTCAGCGGTACGTTCATCGTCTTCATCAAGCGTGTCGATATCCGGCAATTCGGACAAGTCACTTAAGTTAAAGTCATCTAAAAACTCTTTGGTGCTGGCGTACAGTTGCGGTCGCCCCGGTACTTCTTTATGGCCCACCACCTTTATCCAGTTTCTTTCCTGTAGTGTCTTAATAATATTACTACTGACACTCACACCCCGTATTTGTTCGATTTCACCCCGGGTAATAGGCTGTCTGTAAACAATCAAAGCCAGAGTTTCCAACAGGGCTTGAGAATACTTCTGAGGCTTTTCCTGCCATAACGAAGCGAGGCGCTGCCCAAGTTCCGCCCGTGTTTGAAACCGGTAACCAGAAGCCACCTTCACTAATTCAATACCACGCTCCTGGTAATCGGTTTGCAGTTCTTTCAGTAAGCCTTTAACCATAGTCAAAGAGGCTTCACCTTCGCTCAACAACAGTTGATGAAGCTGCTCTGCCGATAACGGCTGTGGATGGGCAAACAATGCCGCCTCTATTAGCTGTTTAAGCTGTAACTGATTCATCCTGCTGACGGTTTCTCAAACTGATGCGAATATCACTCATGGGTTCAACTTGCGACAATTCTATCATTGATTCCTTCACAAGTTCTAAAATTGCTAAAAAACTGACCACCGCACCTGCACGCCCCTCTGTGCGTTTAAACAACTGACTGAAAGCAACGTATTTTTTCTCAGACAACAATTCAATAACCTGACTCATACGTTGACGGGTCGACAGCTGCTCACGTTGAATATGATGATGGGCATTGAGTTCAACCTGCTGCAACACCCGGCTAAACGCGAGCGTTAAGTCTTCAATAGTCACTTCCGGTGGTGGTGTCGTCACATGCTCGCGCGCATCAGTTGCCACTTCGCTTAATAAAATATCCCGGCCAACCTGTGGTTGTGAATCAATATGCTCGGCACCCTCGCGTATCGCCTCATACTCTTTCAAGCGCCGCACCAGTTCTGCTCTTGGGTCTTCTTCCTCGTCGTCTTCCTGCGGTGGCTTCGGAAGCAGCAAGCGGCTTTTTATTTCCGCTAATATAGCCGCCATTACCAAATAGTCAGCCGCTAGCTCAAGCTTCAGCTCTTTCATCATTTCCACGTATTCGACGTACTGTCGGGTAATGGTGAGAATAGGCATATCGACAATATCGAGCTTTTGCTTGCGAATAAGGTATAAAAGCAAGTCCATAGGACCACTGAAGGTATCTAATATCACTTCCAGCGCGTCGGGCGGAATGTAGAGGTCTTCCGGTTTTTCAATAACCGGCTCTCCACGAACAAATCCCAGTGGTAACGACTGTTGTTCAGCCATTTAAGTCGCCTTAAAAATCAAAAGGTTCCGTCTCACCAGAGCCTTCACGACGTATCACCGGCGCTCCTTCTGACAGATCAACAACCGTAGTCGGTTGTTCGCCTAAGTGACCGCCATCAACAATTAAGTCGACTAATTTCTCAAGCTTATCGCGAATTTCTTCAGGGTCTGACTCAGCCAGTTCGCCATTTCCTAGAATAAGGCTGGTCGACATTAACGGCTCATTAAGCTCTTCTAAAAGCGCCATTGCAATACGGTTGGTTGGTACACGAATGCCGATAGTTTTCCGTTTTGGGTTCAACAGACGCTTCGGCACCTCTTTCGTGCCTTTTAAAATGAAGGTGTAAGGCCCCGGCGTGTTGTTTTTCAGTAACCGGAACGCATCGTTGTCGACGCGGGCAAAAGTTGATAACTCCGAGAGGTCACGGCACATCAACGTAAAGTTGTGTTCTTTATCGATATCACGAATACGGCAAATACGGTCTGCAGCCGCTTTATCGCCTATTTGGCAGCCAATGGCATACCCTGAGTCGGTTGGGTAAACCACAACCCCGCTTTGGCGAATAATTTGTACGGCTTGCTGAATTAAACGCGCCTGAGGATTTTCCGGATGAATTTCAAAAAATTGACTCATAACCTCCCCCAACCTTTTTCTACTGTGACCAATGCTCCCATATTGGCACACAGTCGGCTGGCAGACAAAGGTTTTTACCGAGCTCACGCCAATTGCCGGGGTAATGAAAATCAGACCCCTGAGACGCTTTTAAGCCATATTCCTGACTCATTTTAGCGAGCGCATCACGGTGTCCCGGTGACTGCTGGCTTAAACTGACTTCCATGCCATCAAGACCCCACTCCTTCCCCTCGACCAATAATCGACGCAGCCACTTATTCGACATTTTGTAGGCATGAGGATGTGCCAGTACAGCCTGGCCGCCGGCCTTATGAATAGCTTCAATGGCCTCAGGAATGTCGCACCACTGCGGCGTAACATAAGCGCTGTTGCCCTTTCCAATGTAATGATCGAACGCTTTTTGCGGATGGCTGACAATGCCTTTTTCGACCAGGGTATCGGCTATGTGTTTGCGGGTTGGCATGCCATCAACCTGACATTCCTCAGCAGACAACATGACACCACGCTTTTCCAGCTTTTCTAAAATGGCTGCAAAGCGGTCATAGCGCCGTTGCTGTTGTTGTGCCAACAAACCTTTTAAATGTTCGTTGTCAGGGTCAAAGTTCAAACCAACAATATGAATTTCAAAACTTTCCCAGCGACAGCTAATTTCCACGCCGTTAATAAACTGAAGCGGCAGCTGTTCTTTTTCGACCAACGCTCTTGCTTCAGCTATCCCTTCAACGCTGTCGTGGTCGGTTAACGCCAGTACATCGACGTTGTGCTCGCAGGCACGACGCAAAAGCTCCTCGACAGACAAGGAGCCATCTGAATGCGTGCTGTGACAATGCAGGTCGTATAAAGTCATTAAATCCTTGCTGCCAACTCGGTTCCCTGACGAATAGCGCGCTTCGCATCCAGCTCGGCCGCAACGTCAGCTCCACCAATTAAATGTACTGACTGACCGGCCGCTTCCAGAGCGTCGTGAAGTTCACGCTGAGGCACCTGACCGGCACAAATAACGATATTATCCACTTCCAACAACTGTTTTTCACCATTGCGCTCAATTTCTATGCCTTCCGGCACAATACGGTGGTAGGTGACACCGTTCCACATATTAACCGACTTACTTTTCAGCTCGTTGCGGTGCACCCAGCCGGATGTTTTACCCAAGCCTTTGCCGACTTTGCTCTCTTTACGTTGCAACAACCATACCTGACGCGGGCTTGGCTCTGGTTGCTGGGGTTTCAAGCCGCCACGATCGCTGTAGTCTTTGTCTATACCCCAGCGCTCGGACCACTCTTTTTCATCCAGCGTCAGTGACTTTTCGGTCGTTAAGTATTCAGAGACATCAAAACCAATACCACCGGCACCAATCACAGCCACTTTCTTACCCACAGCTTTGTGGTCGCGCAAAACATCTAAGTAGCCCAGAACATGCGGTAAATCGACACCAGGAATGTCGACCTTGCGAGGACTGACGCCGGTTGCCAGAACCACATCATCGTATTTTTCTGCCAGCAGGCCTTCACAACTTTGCTCTTTACCTAACTTAAGCTGCACACCAGTGTCTTCAATACGGTGTTTGAAGTAACGCAGCGTTTCATAGAATTCTTCTTTACCCGGAATTTGTTTCGCGTAGTTAAACTGACCGCCAATTTCCGCAGCTTTGTCATATAAGTCAACTTGGTGCCCCCTCTCTGCCGCATTGCAGGCAAAAGCTAAGCCCGCAGGCCCTGCGCCAATAACGGCCAGACGCTTTTTCTTATCAGCGGGCTTCATAACCAACTCTTGTTCATAGCAGGCTCTTGGGTTCACCAGACAAGAAGCTCGTTTATTCTCAAAGACATGATCTAAACACGCTTGGTTACAGGCAATGCAGGTATTAATGCGTTCAGACTGACCTTGTTCCGCTTTATTAACAAACTCTGGGTCAGCCAATAATGGCCGTGCCATAGACACCATGTCAGCCTGGTTACTTTCTAAAATATGCTCGGCAATTTCCGGCGTGTTGATACGATTAACAGCAACAACAGGTACCGACAACTCACGGCGCACGCGCTCAGTTATCCAGCTGAAGGCGCCACGTGGCACCGAGGTCACAATGGTTGGAACCCTTGCTTCGTGCCAGCCAATGCCGGTATTAATAATGGTCACGCCCGCCTGCTCCAGTAGCTTACCCAGCTGCAGCACTTCGTCCAGCTGATGTCCGTCTTCCACCAAATCCAGCATCGACAAGCGGAAAATAATAATCGATTTTTCACCCAAAGCGGCTCGCACGGCTTTAACAATTTCCAACGGAAAACGCATACGGTTTTCAAAGCTACCGCCCCAGTCGTCAGTGCGCTTATTGGTTCTTGGGCACAAAAACTGGTTAATCAGATAACCTTCCGAACCCATGATCTCAACACCATCATAACCGGCTTTCTGCGCTAACTTAGCGCCGCGGGCATAGTGTTTAATAGTTTTGAGAATTTGCCGTTCAGACATGGCTTTGGGTTTGAACGGGTTGATAGGCGCTTTTATCGCGCTGGGCGCTAACGAAAACGGATGGTAGCTGTAACGACCAGCGTGCAGAAGTTGCAGACAGATTTTACTGCCATACTTATGAACGGCATCGGTCACCTGGCGATGCTTACCAACATGCCAGGGCTTTGACATTTCACTGCCAAAGGGCGCTAAGCGTCCTCTAAAGTTTGGGCTAATGCCGCCTGTCACAATAAGCCCGACGCCACCTTTAGCACGCTCTTCATAAAAGCTGGCTAATTTACTAAAGCCATTTTTTTCTTCTTCCAGGCCAGTATGCATTGACCCCATCAGCACTCGGTTCTTTAACGTTGTAAAGCCAAGATCCAGGGGTTTTAGTAAATTTGGGTATGAATTTGCCACGCCAACCTCTTATTTTAAACGGGTGTTTAATTTTTCCTAACTGTACTGCGTAAACCCGTTTAACTCAAGATCAGAACGCCATAGCTTCACGCAATAAAAACCGTGAGAGCGCCATGCTGTCCACTTGCAGGCTCGAATTACCGCTTCGTACCTGCTCAACAACCTGATCTAAAATCGGCCAGAGTAATTCTTTCACCTGAGCATCAGGGTCTTGCATTGACTGTAAGTCGGTTAAAGCCAGCCCATCCACGTGAACACTGAGAATCGGTTCGCCTTTATCAAACAAATTAATAGTGACATTGTCCATCACCCATTCATCGACCTGCCAGCGAAGCGGTACCGAGTTTACTTTTTGCACTCTCATGTCACTCATTTGCTTTAAAAACTCATGCAAATTTGAGCGCCCTGTTCCGTAATAGGAAACCGTAAGCTGAGCATCTGACACCGCTATTTTAGAGATATCGACACGACTACTGCCTAACGCCTGCCAGTCTCCGGTCAAAACAAGCTGTTTCGCCAGCAATAACTGATTCTCTGGCTCTGATAATTCGTCAACACGGGTCGCAAGGCGAACTTTATTTGCTGTTAAGCCGTTGGTCAGTGAGTTTACCTGTAGCTCGCTAACCTCTAAATCTGCGTTTAGCTGCTCTGACGCCATAGTTTGTAAGCCATCTTTCATGGCGTCGGACAAGCTTTGAGCAAACACCGAAATGCTGCTCAGTGACAATAAAAGGCCACACCCCGCAGCCACTAGTTTGTTTTTCATCATAGTTAACCTCTAAAGTCCAATCTTTTAAAACCAGACTAAAAACGAGAGTCCAGTCGCAGGAATAAACCCAATAATCGCATAACCTTTGACTCTTTAAAGTAATTATTTGTTAATCTGAAGCGACATTATAAAAAACGGAGAACAATCTCATGCGAAAGAGTCTCGCTCTAATTGCTTCTTTGTCACTAATGGGTTGCTCTGTAGTATCTGCACCTGTTGTTGCCGAAGAGAGTTCAACGAATCATAAACGCATGTTGCCGGTCGACACCGAAGTAGTCACGGAACACAGCGTTGAAATTAAGGGAGAAACCGTCGACTATACAGCGACAGCCGGTACTCAACCAGTATGGGACGACGAAGGTAATCCAATCGCGTCACTATTCTATACCTACTATGAGCGTCAGGATGTCGATAATCGTGAATCTCGCCCTATTGTGTACTCATTCAATGGTGGTCCGGGCTCGGCATCGGTTTGGATGCACATTGCCTACACAGGTCCAAAAGTATTAAACCTGAGCGACGAAGGTTATCCAGTTCAGCCTTATGGCGTGCAGGACAACCCGCACTCTATTCTCGATGTCGCTGACATTGTTTTCATTAACCCGGTGAATACCGGTTACTCGCGCGTTCTGCCAAATGAAGACGGCAAAATGCCTTCGCGTGCAGAGCAAAAAGAAAAGTTCTTCGGCGTTAATGCCGACGTTAAATATCTTGCCGAGTGGATGAACACCTTTACTTCACGCATGAACCGCTGGCAGTCACCTAAGTACCTAATTGGCGAAAGCTATGGTACAACTCGTGTATCGGGTCTTGCACTGGAGCTGCAAAACAGCCAGTGGATGTACCTGAACGGCGTTATTCTGGTGTCACCAACTGATATTGGTATTGACCGCGACGGCCCGGTAAAACAAGCTAACCAGCTGCCTTATTTTGCTGCAGCCGCCTGGTATCACGATGCACTGCCAGACGCTTTGCAAAACAAAGATCTGGAAGAAATGCTACCAGAAGTTGAGCGTTTCGCACTTGAGCAATACCTGCCAGCATTAGCGAAAGGCGCTATGCTGACCGGTGAAGCCCGCGAGCAAATGGCTGAGCGTGTGGCCTATTACTCCGGGTTATCTAAGCAAGCGGTATTAGATAACAACCTAGCGCCGAGCACCTGGTATTTCTGGAAAGAACTCCTGCGTGAGCGTGACCGCACTATTGGCCGCCTTGACTCGCGCTATTTAGGTTTGGATGAAAAACGCTCAGGCGACCGTCCTGACTACAACGCTGAATTAACATCGTGGTTGCACTCGTTCACGCCAGCCATTAACTATTACCTGCGCGAAGAACTCAACTTCGAAACCGACATTAAATACAACATGTTTGGTCCGGTTCACCCGTGGGATCGCTCAAACAACAACACCGGCAAGCAGTTACGTCAGGCGATGGCTCAAAACCCTTACCTGAATGTGCTGATTCAGTCAGGCTACTTTGACGGCGCAACTAACTATTTCGATGCGAAGTACAACATGTGGCACTTAGATCCGAGTACGCAAATGAGCGACCGTATCGACTTTAAAGGCTACCGCAGTGGCCACATGATGTACTTACGTCGTGCCGACCTGGAGAAAGCCAATGACGATTTACGTGAGTTTATTCGTCAGTCTGACTCTAAAGGTCAGCCGGCTGAATATAAGTAACTATTTGCATACACAAGTCAAAACAACTGTTGACAGACTTCCGCACAAGCGTTAGTTTGTCAGCATTAACGCAAATTAAGAGAGCTATACAACTTATGTTTTTACGTACAACAACCCAACATTGGTGGTGGCACTTCCCGAACGAGCGGGTGGTGTAGTTGTGCGTGTAACGTAAATAGCTTCACTTTGAGAAACCCGCTCCTTTGAGCGGGTTTTTTATTGCCGTTTCACTGGAGCAGGTTTAAAAATCAACAAGAGAAAACGAGGTCTGAGGTGGACAACCTGACAACTGAACAAGACGGCAATTTGGAGACACTGAGAGTCTCACTGCCTTATCAAGCAGAGCCGCTGCAGGTTTACCAAAATACCTGCCAAACCAATGGTGCTCATTTATTGCTTGATTCGGCTGACATTGGTACCAAACAACAAGTCAAAAGCTTATTGCTGATTGATGCCGCGTTGCAGCTTACCTGTAACGAGCAACAAGTGACCATTCAGGCGTTGACAGATAATGGTAACGCCCTGCTTCCATGGATTCAGAAAAAACTGGAAAGCTGTGCAACCATTACTGCGCTCGGTAATGGCTTAGTCGCCGATTTCACCCTTGCCGCCCCGTCTCAAGGGGACGTGCCGGTAGATGAAGACTCCCGCTTGCGTCAAATCAGCAACATGGAGCCATTACGCATTCTTCAGCAGCAATTAATGAAAGCAAACGACACAGCTCAAAAGCACCCATTTTCAGTGTTTCTTGGCGGTGCCTTTGCCTATGACTTTGTTGCCAGCTACGAGCCGTTACCACAAGTTGAAGAAGGTGAGAACGACTGCCCTGATTACGTTTTTTACTTAGCTGAAACACTACTCATTATTGATCATCAAGCGCAAACCACCGAACTGCTTGGCAGTGTGTTTGGGGGCAAAGACCATGATAAGCGTTACCAGGCCATGAGTCAGCGTGTTGGTGAACTAGCGGCGCGCTGCCAGTTACCGGCAATAACACCGGAACCACTGCCGGTTGATGTCTCAGTAACCGCAACACCCTCGGCCGACGAGTTTGCTTCCATTGTTACCCAACTGAAAAAGAACATCGTCGCTGGAGATATTTTCCAGGTAGTGCCGTCGCGCCGGTTTAAAATGCCCTGCCCGGAGCCTCTGGCTGCCTACAATCAGTTAAAGAAGAACAATCCGTCGCCTTATATGTTTTTTATGAGTCACCCGGATTTCTGCCTGTTTGGCGCTTCACCTGAGTCCGCACTCAAGTACCAAAAAGATTCGAACCAAGTCGAGCTATATCCTATCGCCGGTACGCGCCCACGCGGCAAAAATGCGGACGGCAGTATTAATCTCGACTTAGACAGCCGTATGGAGTTGGAATTAAGACTCGACCAAAAGGAGCTGGCTGAACATTTAATGCTGGTGGACTTAGCCCGCAACGACCTCGCACGTATTAGTGAAACCGGCAGCCGTTATGTCGCCGATTTACTGCAAGTGGACCGTTACTCGCAAGTCATGCACCTAGTATCACGCGTGGTAGCGAAATTAAGAGACGACTGCGACGCTTTGCACGCTTATCGGGCTTGCATGAATATGGGCACCTTGGTTGGCGCTCCCAAAGTCAGCGCCGCGACATTAATTCGTCAGGTAGAAAAGCAGCGTCGCGGTAGTTACGGCGGAGCCGTTGGTTATCTTGCCGGAAATGGCGACATGGATACCTGCATTGTCATTCGCTCGGCGTTCGTTAAAAACGGCGAAGCCATAGTGCAGGCTGGTGCCGGCGTCGTTCACGATTCAAACCCTGACAGCGAAGTTGCAGAAACAGAAAGTAAAGCCAAAGCCGTTATTTTAGCGATTCAACAGGCGCATTCAGTTCAGGAGGATACGTTTCAACACAGCACGGTTCAACAAGGAGTGCAATCATGACGCAACCAACTCGTATTGTACTCATTGATAACGTCGACTCGTTTTCTTACAACCTGGTCGATGAACTAAGGCAACTGGGTTATCCGCTGGTGGTCTATCGTAATCAGCTGGCTGCTGAAGACGTCATAAGACAATTAGACAATTATCAGGGACAGCAACTGGTGTGTCTGTCTCCGGGGCCGGGTCACCCCGCTAATGCCGGTAATTTAATGGAGATTATTCGCTTTTGCAGCGGTCGTATTCCAATGCTGGGCATTTGTCTGGGCTTTCAGGCATTGGTTGAATACGCGGGTGGCCGAGTCGATACCTGTGGCGAAATCGTTCACGGTAAAACCGCCGTTGTTGACACGATTCAGCATAAAGTATTTACCAAGGCTACTGACAACAACCAATGTGTTGTCGCTCGTTATCATTCGTTAAGTGGTTACGACCTGCCGGACACCGTAAAGGTCATTGGGCAAATTAACGGTCCCGAAGGTGCTATTCCCATGGCGGCAGAGTTTCTTGATAGTCACGGCCATAGCGACGCTATTGGTTTTCAATTCCACCCCGAGTCGTTGCTAACGCCAAAGGGAAAACAATTACTCAGTAACAGCATTCATTATTTATTGGAAGGAGCACAGCCATGAAGGCCATACAAACTCTGATGTCCGGTGAGTCTCTGACACAAGGTCAAACCCGTGAGTTTTTCCAGCGCTTGATTAAAGGCGAGCTCAACGATACTCAAGTCACAGCCGCACTGATTGCCATGAAAATGCGTGGCGAAACGCCGGCTGAACTAGCCGGTGCCGCTGAAGCTATTTTGTCAGCAGCGAAGCCTTTTGTTCGCCCGGATTCAACCGTTATTGACAGCTGTGGTACCGGCGGCGATGGCAGTAACACTATGAATATCTCGACCACCGCCGCTTTGGTAGCAGCCAGCATGGGACTGGCGGTTGCTAAACACGGTAACCGCAGTGTGTCCTCGCGGTCAGGGTCTGCAGACGTTTTAGAGTCGTTAAAACTGCGCGTCAACTTAGACCCGTCTGACGCTTCTTCGCAACTGGCAGATAACGGTTTTTGCTTTCTGTTTGCGCCACACTATCACCCGGGTATTAAACACGCGATGCCGGTAAGACAAACCTTAAAAACACGGACTCTGTTTAATTTAATTGGACCACTGGTTAACCCGGCGCGCCCTGACGCACAGCTTCTGGGCGTGTACAGCGATGAATGGGTACAACCAATGGCTGAAACCCTGCAAAGGTTAGGTGTGAAGCGTGCTATGGTTGTCCACGGCAGTGGTTTGGATGAACTGGCTCTGCATGGACCAACCCGAATCATTGAACTACGTGATGGTGAGCTTAACGAGTATCAGGTAGAGCCCGCTGACTTCGGGGTACCATCGGCACCGCTCAGTGAATTAAAAGGTGGGGACGCTGACTTTAACGCTCGCATACTCGAAGATATTTTGGCCGGTGGAGGCAGTCCTGCACAGCGCCACTCTGTTGCCATGAATGTTGCTGCCCTGCTGTATTTAAGCGGACAATACGACAATATGAAAGCGGCCACAGCGGCGACCCTTGAGCATTTAGATACCGGGCAGGCGCTGTTGCACTTACGCCGTGTTCAGGACGCTCAGGAGACGTATCATGTCTAATGCAATATCACTGCAAAAAAACGTACTAAAAACCATTGTTGATCGCAAAGTTGAGCAAAACAAAGTCCAGTCTGAGCTTATGCCACTGAGTGAGATAAAGCCTCAACTAAGCCGCAGCGACAGAAGCTTATATGAAGCATTGAACGGTGAGCAGGCAGGCTTTATTCTGGAGTGCAAAAAGGCGTCTCCGTCAAAAGGTCTCATTCGTGCCAATTTTGACGCTCCTGAGCTGGCAAAGAGCTACGCACCCTACGCAGCTGCTATTTCGGTTCTCACAGAGCCGGAGTTTTTCCAGGGTCGCTTGGACTACCTGACAGCCGTTCGCCAGCAAGTGACTCAGCCAGTACTGTGCAAAGACTTTTTCATTGACGAAGAGCAGGTTTACCGTGCTCGCTACTTTGGCGCGGACGCCATTTTACTGATGTTGTCAGTGCTTAATGACGAACAATACACCGCGCTTCGCGATATCGCTGATTCACTTAGTATGGATGTTCTGACTGAGGTTGCTAACGAAGAAGAAATGCAGCGAGCGGTTAAATTAGATGCCCGTATTATTGGTATTAACCATCGCGATTTAACCGACTTAAGCATTGACCCGAACCGCAGTGCGGAGTTAGCACCGTTAGCACCGCAGGGTGCGCTGCTAGTCGCGGAATCAGGCTTTTCAACACATGCAGACATTCGCCGGGTTGCTCCTTACGTTAATGGCTTTTTAGTCGGCAGTGCCTTGAGCGCACAACCCAATGTCGATTTAGCCTGTCGCGAGCTGCTTTTTGGGCAAAACAAAGTTTGTGGTTTAACGCGCCCAGAAGATGCCATTAACGCACGCTCACAAGGTGCAGCCTACGGCGGTTTGATATTTGTCGAACATTCGGCTCGTTGCATTACTATCGAGAGCGCTCAGCAAATAACAACTGAAGTCAACGGCCTAAATTATGTTGGTATATTTGCCGACACCGCCTTGCAGAAAGTGATTGAAACCGTTTCTGAGGCAGGGTTGTCAGTGATTCAATTACACGGGCACGAAGACATCGATTACATCGTGCAACTGCGCCAGCAACTGCGTGAACAAGGTCTTAGTGCTGTAAAAATATGGAAGGCACTGGCTATTGAGACACCAACCCAATTACCTGACTTACCCGTCGATGGCTTTGTACTGGACAACCGCAAAGGCGGTAGTGGCCAGACATTTGACTGGTCATTATTAGAAAACTTAACGTCCGGGCAGCGTCAGCGTTGCCTATTGGCAGGCGGTATTGGTCCTGAAAGTATTGATGAGGCAATAACACTTGGCTTTGCCGGTGTCGATATGAACTCTCGTGTGGAATGGACGCCGGGCATTAAAAATAGCCAGAAAGTATCGCAAACATTCATGAAAATTCGCCAGTATGGGCGATTTTCAGATCAACAAGTTTCTAAACGCATTCAACAGGAGGCTGTATGAGTCAGTCATTACCCGCTTATTTTGGCGATTTCGGCGGCCAGTTTGTTCCTGAAATCTTATTACCGGCTCTTGAGCAGCTCGAGCAAGCTTTTATTGACGCGCAGCAAGACGAAGAGTTTCAGGCGGAGTTTCGGGGGTTGCTGAAAAACTACCTTGGCAGACCAACACCGCTGAGCCTATGCCGTAATTTGCCGCTGGAGAGCTCAAACAACACCAAAATTTATTTAAAACGTGAAGACTTACTTCACGGCGGAGCCCACAAAACCAACCAGGTGCTGGGACAGGCATTACTGGCTAAGCGCATGGGTAAAACACGTATTATTGCGGAAACCGGTGCCGGTCAGCACGGTACGGCAACGGCCCTTGCCTGCGCCCTGCTCGATTTAGAGTGCATTATTTACATGGGTAAAAAGGACGCCGAGCGCCAGCAACCCAATGTCTTTCGCATGGAGCTTATGGGGGCAACGGTTATTCCCGTCGATACCGGCAGCGGTACCCTGAAAGATGCAGTTAACGAAGCCTTGCGCGACTGGACGGCCAGCTACCCTAATACTCATTATTTGTTAGGAACAGCGGCGGGTGCACACCCTTTCCCAACCATTGTGCGCGAGTTCCATCGCATGATTGGTGAAGAGGCTAAAGCTCAAATTAAGGAGCAGGCAGGACGTTTACCCGACGAAGTCATTGCCTGCGTTGGTGGTGGCTCCAATGCTATTGGAATGTTTGCGGACTTCATTGACGAAGAAGGTGTTGATTTAGTCGGTGTCGAGCCTGCTGGTAAAGGGGTCGAAACCTCTCATCACGGTGCGACGCTTACCGCCGGCAAACCGGGTATTTTGCACGGTTGCCTGTCGTTCTTAATGCAGGACACCGAAGGCCAAATTGAAGAATCGTATTCGGTTTCAGCCGGCCTCGACTACCCGGGTGTTGGTCCGCAGCACGCACACTTAAAAGCTATTGGTCGCGCGCGCTACGAGTCCGTTACTGATGAGGAAGCGCTGGAGGCATTTAAGCTATTGTCGCGTCATGAAGGCATTATTCCAGCGCTGGAGTCAGCTCATGCATTAGCTTATGCATTAAAACGCGCCGCAGAGCCTGACGCTCCTGAAATTCTGCTTATTAATTTATCGGGGCGTGGTGACAAAGACATTGATCATGTTCGTCGTATTTTTAATGCCCAGGAAAAAGCCTCGGAGGGACAGCAATAATGAGCCGTTACAAAGACTGTTTTGCTAATTTAAAAGCCAATAATCAAGGCGCTTTTGTTCCTTTTGTTACGCTTGGTGACCCAACACCTGAGCAAAGCCTTGAAGTTATAAAGGCACTCATTGACGGTGGCGCTGACGCGCTGGAGTTAGGTTTGCCATTTTCCGATCCTGTCGCCGACGGACCAGTGATTCAGCGTGCCAACTTACGCGCACTGGATGCAGGCACTAACTTTAGTGATATTTTGAAGATTTTAAAAGCTGTTCGCGACTATTCACCACAAATACCCATAGGTTTACTCGTTTATGCGAACTTAATTTACGCCAAGGGTGTTCGTGAGTTTTATCAGCAAATGAAAGATGTTGGTGTCGATTCAGTACTTATTGCGGATGTTCCTACCAAAGAAGCTAAGCGATTTGCGGAAATTGCAAAAGACATTGGTATAGACGCTGTGTTCATTGCACCGCCTGACGCCAGCGATGCCCTACTGCAAACCATTGCAACGGAATGCTCGGGCTATGTGTATTTATTGAGTCGCTCAGGAGTTACCGGCGCAGAGACACAAATGCAAGCGCCCGCCTCAGAGCTTATCGATAAATTGAAAAACGCCGGGGCGCCCCCCATTTTGCTCGGCTTTGGCATATCGCAACCTGAGCATGTGCAAAAGGCTTTGGCTGCAGGAGCAAACGGTGCCATTAGCGGCTCAGCTGTGGTTGCGCTTATTGAGAAAAACCTCGACAATAACACGCAACAACTTGCGGACTTAAAAGCTTTTACGCAAAGCATGAAAGCCGCTACATCGCTGAAATAAAGAAAAACGAAACACCGGAGTAGTAGATGGCCCTGTTATTAGAATATATACCGATTATCGCCTTTTTTGTATTCTACAAAATGGCTGACATTTATGTCGCAACCGGTGTTTTAATGGCAGGGACTGTGGTCCAGTTTATTGGGTTGAAACTAATTAAGCATCCTATGACAACCCGACATTGGGTTTTACCCCTAGTCGTAATTGGTTTCGGTTCACTGACTCTGCTTCTGCATGATGACTGGTTCATAAAAATGAAAGTATCAGTTATTTACGCTGCTATAGCACTTTTTCTGGCAGGCAGCTTACTACTGAAAAAGAAAAACCCTATCCAGTCAATTAGAGGGCAGAACATCGAATTACCAAATTTTGTATGGATTCGGTTAACCTATTCCTGGATTGTTTACTGCCTTTTCCTTGCAGCTATTAACCTCTACATTGCTGAATTTTTGAGTCAGGAAGTATGGGTGAACTTCAAAGTCTTCGGGATTCTGATTGCAACATTTTTGTTTATTTTAGGTACTGAAATTTATATAAACAAATACGCAGAAGATGAGGAGAACACTCAATAATGTGGTTCGTTATTTTTGCAGAAGATCACCCGGACTCACTGGAAGCGCGCAAGCGAGCCCGCCCTGCTCATCTTGAGCGTCTAAAGGCATTACAAAACGACGGACGTTTGCTGGTTGCGGGTCCATGCCCTGCCATAGCCGAACTTGACCCGGGCGTACTGGGTTATACTGGCTCTGTGGTTATTGCTGAGTTCGACACTCTGCAAGACGCTGAGCAATGGGCAAATGACGATCCATACTGGGAAGCCGGGGTTTACAAAAAAGCGACGGTAAAACCCTTCAATGCCGTGCTCCCCAATTAATTGTCACTATGCCGACAAACATGAAAAGTATCGAGCTAACCGATAACAACCGCTACCTTCATTGCATTAAATTTGAGCCAGAGGCAGAAGCCAGAGCAACTATTGTTATCGCTGCCGCTCTTGGTGTGAAGCAACGCTTTTACCAACCCATAGCACGCTGGCTGAGCGAACAGGGTTATCGGGTCATTACCTTCGACTATTACGGTATTGGTCAGTCCGTAGACAAGCCGTTAAAGCAGATAAAGTCTGACATTATTGAATGGGCCGAGCTGGATATTAAAACCGTGCTCGACTATGCCCAGTCCTGCCAGCAAAATGAACCGCTCATTTGGCTGGCTCACAGCTTGGGGGGTCAGATAGTTGCCCTGGCACCTAACAGTGACTGCATCGACCAAATGGTGACAATTGCCAGCGGCACTGGTTATTGGTTAAAAGCCAGCAAACAAGTTCGTTGGACATCCTGGCTACTATGGTATTTTGCGGTGCCAATCAGTACCCCCATAGCAGGTTATTTTCCGGGTAAGCGCCTGAACATGGTGGGAGATATGCCGGCACCAGCCATGAAGCAATGGAGTCGTTGGTGCCGCAGCAAAAACTACTTATTCGATAACATTACTGACGAACAAAAAGCGCGCTACGATGACTTCAGCGCGCCCATTCGTGCGTTCCATATTACCGACGATGAATTACTTCAGCGATCAAATATTGAGGCGTTGTTAAGTCACTACCCGAACGCCGAAAAATCGTTAACTGACTTAACCCCTGACATGGCAAGCAGTGAGGGTATTGGTCACTTCAACTTCTTCCGCAGTCGGTTTAAAGAGTCTCTCTGGCGTAAAAGCTTGCTAGACGCCCTACAGGTCAACTAAAGTCTTTGTCTTGAGGATATATAAATAGAGACATTTAAAGCCAAGCGTTACAAATACGCCGCTTACATGATTTTAGCGGTTGTTCCCGGTTTGCTTTATGGCTTTTGGCACGTGCTTTAAAAGGAGGAGTTTTGCTGTCACTACCCAGTTATGAAGAAGTGGCTGCTGCCGCTGAACGCATCCGTCCATACGCTCATAAGACGCCGGTGCTAACGTCGCGTACAGCGAATGAAAAATTGGGCGCTGAGCTCTTTTTTAAATGTGAAAACTTCCAACGCATGGGCGCGTTTAAGTTTCGCGGCGCCATGAATGCACTGCTGCAGTTTAATGACGCTCAGAAGAAAGCCGGTGTCATTGCATTTTCCTCGGGGAATCACGCACAAGCGATAGCCTTAGCGGCTCAGTTGCTTGGTATTAAAGCGACCATTATCATGCCCGAAGACGCCCCCGTCGCGAAAGTGAACGCGACCCGCGGGTATGGTGCCGACGTTATTCACTATGACCGCTATACCGAAAATCGCGAAGAAATAGGCAGAGCGCTTGCTGAGAAGCACGGTTATACGCTCATACCGCCTTACGACCATCCGCACATTTTGTCAGGGCAAGGCACTGCCGCAAAAGAGCTGTTTGAGGAAGTCGAAGAGCTTGACGCTCTATTTGTGTGTCTAGGTGGCGGCGGATTGCTGTCCGGCTGTGCGTTAGCGGCGCGCCACTTCGCACCTGACTGCAAAGTTTATGGTGTCGAGCCCGAAGCCGGAAACGACGGCCAACAGTCGTTCTGTAAAGGGGAAATTGTCCGTATTGAAACGCCCAAAACCATTGCTGATGGCGCTCAAACACAGTATTTGGGCGAATATACCTTCCCTATTATTCAAAATAATGTCGATGATATTCTAACCGTCAGCGACTCAAGCTTAGTTGAATCCATGCGCTTTTTCGCCGAGCGAATGAAGATGGTTGTTGAACCGACGGGATGTCTCGGCTTCGCCGCTGTGGAGCAGCTTAAAGATGAGCTTCGAGGCAAACGAGTTGGCGTTATCATTAGCGGTGGCAATGTCGACATAAGCCGCTATGCAGAACTATTAAGCTCTTAAAAAGTCGGAGGATTAAATGACAGTACCTCAGTGGATAGATACCCTTGATACACCATATTTGCTGATTGATGAAGCCATTCTAAAGCGCAATATCGCGCATTTGAAAAACCGGGTTGAATCACTGGGAGGTCACCTACGTCCTCATCTGAAGACATTGCGCACGTTAGAGGCCGCCGATTACTTACTCGCGGACAAAACCAGGCCAGCCACAGTGTCAACACTGGCAGAAGCTGAAGCCTACGCAAACGCTGGCTACACCGACTTACTTTACGCCGTAGGCATTGCACCGGCAAAATTGGAACGCGTCGCTCAACTACGTAAGCGCGGTATTAACCTTCATATACTGCTCGATAATATGGCGCAGGCAAAGGCAGTGAGTGACTTTGCACAAAAACACCAACAGGACTTTTCTGTTTTCATTGAAATAGACAGTGATGATCACCGTGGCGGTATTAAGCCCGAAGCGCCTGAGCTTATTGATATTGCACAGCAACTTGGTCGACACTTTACCGGACTTATGACCCATGCCGGTGGCTCATACGGTTGTAATACCGCAGACGCTTTAAAAGCATTCGCTAAGCGAGAGTGTGATGCGGTTCGCAGCGCTAAAAGCCGATTGGAAGCGTCTAACATTCATTGTTCAATAACCAGCGTCGGTTCAACACCAACTGCGCATTATGGCGAAGACTTTAGTGAAATTACCGAAGTGCGTGCCGGCGTTTACACGACGTTCGATTTAGTCATGAAAAATATTGGTGTGTGCGACTTTTCTGACATCGCCATGTCGGTAGTGACAACCGTTATCGGGCACAATAAAGAAAAAGGCTGGGTACTGACAGACAGCGGTTGGATGGCTCTTTCCCGAGATCGCGGTACTGCCAGTCAAAGTCAGGATTTTGGCTACGGACAAGTCTGTAGACAAGACGGCTCTGTTTTAACTGAATTGTGCGTTAACAGCACATCGCAAGAGCACGGCGTTATCGAATTAACCGAAGCTTACCAACCAGAAGACTTTCCCGTTGGCTCGCAATTGCGCATATTGCCCAACCACGCCTGTGCAACCGCCGCCATGCATCCGCTTTACCATATACTGATGAGTGATGGTTCACATAACACTTGGCAACGGATTATGGGTTGGTGAAAAACACTACTCAACGATGTCATTTAAGCGCTTAATCAAATCTGCAAACTGATTAAGCTTAGCGCTCAATTCATCAAAGCTTGTTGTAACATCTAAAACTTCGCTCTCGTTATCGGTCGATAGTTTAGATACCGTTGCCACTGTAGTTTCAATTTCGGTAATTAATTCTGAATTTTCAGCGACAACATCTTCGATTTTTGTCGTTGATTCTGTCGTTCGAGCGGCTAACTCTCTTACTTCATCGGCTACAACGGCAAAGCCTCGGCCTGACTCGCCCGCTCTAGCCGCTTCTATTGCAGCGTTAAGCGCTAATAAATTAGTTTGACCCGCAATTCCGTTAATAACAGAAACAATGTCTTGAATGCCAGATGACTGATCACTTAAGCGCTCTGACAACTGTCTTATACGTTCAACAGATTCTCCTAAACGCTTTGTTGATTCCGTCGTATGTTTTAATCGGTCTTTTGAGTTTGAAGAAACTTTCTCCGTTTCACTTAATGTAGAGTCCGCCTCTTCCGTGACATTTTTAACGACCTTCACGCGCTCGGTAATATCCGATGCGAACTTGATCACTTTCTGGACTTTGCCGTCAACACCAACAATTGGGTTATAAGTTGCCTCTAACCAAACCTGTTCACCTGATTTCGTTTTTCGCTCAAAACGGCCAACAAAAAACTCACCGGACTGTAGCCTCTCCCAAAAATTAGGATTTTCATTATAAAAATCATCAAAACAGAATATTTTATGATGCTTACCAACCACCTCATCTAAGCTATAACCCACAACATTAAGAAAGTTGCTATTGGCAAATTCAATATATCCATCGGGTGAGAATTCAATCTCAGCCATTGAGTTATTAAGCGACGATATAAGCGCGGATTTCTGCTCTAAATTAATATGTTTATCGGTAACGTCTGCAGCTATTTTAACCACCCTAACTGTCACACCGTCATTATCTTTAACGGGAAAGTAGGAAGCATTAAACCAAATAGGCGAGCCATCCTTTTTTAATCTTTCGACTTCTCCCGACAAGGCTCTCCCACCTGATAAATCAGACCAGAAAGACTGATACTCGAGACTTTTACTAATAGAGTCAGGGCAAAGTTGGCTGTGATGTTTCCCTATCAACTCATCTTCCGAATAGCCAACCGCATCCAAAAAATGCTGATTCGCTTCCAATATGTCTCCATCAGGACTAAACACAACGAAAGCGACATTGCTTCTGATAGCTTCAAGTATCAAAGACTCGATACTGTTCTCTTTCTCACCTGCTAAGAGAGAGTCTGAGTTTTCGTTTTTCCATAGTTTGAACATATAAACGAACCCATCCAAAATAGAGCACTAACATACAGTTAACATAGTAGTAACATCGGAACATCTTGGGTAAACTAAAGTAAAATTATTGAAGTTAGTAAATAAAAGCTACTAAGTAGGAAAAATTATGTTCTTGCGGACTATGGTAGTGCTTTTTGTCACCTTAATGGCAACAACAGCACAAGCAAAAGAACTCATCGAGAATGAGCATTTCGAAGTTGTCGATACTAAAGCTACATCTGAACCTGAAATTATTGAATATTTCTCATTTTATTGCATAGCCTGTTATCGTTTTGAACCTATCGCAAAAGAATTGGCATCGACTTACCCCAGTGCTTTCAAAAAGTCACATACCTCAGGCTTAAGTCCTAAACCAGGCATGGGCAAGAAAATGACCCAAGCATATGCACTTGCCTTAATGTTGAACAAAGAGCAGGCCATTAGCGAAAGCATTTTTAAGCAACAATTCGGGCAACGTCAGTCCATTGACACACAGGACAAGCTCAAAGACATTTTTGTTCAAGCAGGAGTTTCTGAAAAAGACTTTGAGCGTGGCTATAACAGCTTTTCAGTTAAGGCCCGCGCAAGACAAATGGACAAAGACGCCCGCGATAAAAACATTACCGGCACACCAACGCTAATAGTAAATGGCAAATACAAAATTCTGATCAATGGATTCCGCGACAGCGATGATCTTATAGGTGATTTAAAACTCGCCATTGGGCAGCTAATGAAAAAATAAACGACCAGAGAAACCTAAAATAGGGTTACTCAACAACTTCAGTAGTCACTTCAATAATACCGACGTCCAAATCAGCGATTTCGCCAAACGCGGAGCGCGATAAGTCGATAATCCGGCCGTCAATAAAAGGTCCACGGTCGTTAATTTTGACCACGACGCTTTTGTTGTTAGCGATATTGGTGACTCGAACTTTGGTACCAAATGGCAACGTTCTGTGAGCGGCGGTGTCTGCGAAGTGGTTATACCGCTCACCGCTGGCTGTGGTTCTGAATTGGTACTTCATCGCGTAATAAGACGCCTTTCCGGACTCTTGTTTACCAACTAAGTTACCGGGACTCTTCGCCGGAATTGAGCTACAACCACTCAGCACCAGTATCAATAAACTGGCGCCGAACATGAGTTTTTTAACGGAGTGTGTGTTTTTTGTTTTCATTCCTTAATCTTACTGAGTTCCGAAAGCAGTGTCCGTTAAGGAAATAAAAAGACCCCGTAAAGATTTACACACTCACCTGAAAAGCTTCGCGCACCGTCGGATACTTAAACTCAAAACCATGATTGCGCAGTTTGTCCGGTACCACAGCTTGCCCCTCAAGTAGCATCGAAGACATTTCCCCCAAACCAAGTTTAAGCACAAATGCAGGCACTCTCATAAAGTGCGGTTTATTCAGTACCGACGCCAAAGTCCGGCTAAAAGCTTCATTGGCAACAGGGCCCGGAGCGGTCATGTTCACGGGGCCTGATAAATTATCGTGTTCTAACAAGTACTGTAGTGCCCGAATCATGTCCTCAAGCTGTATCCAGGACATCATTTGCTTACCTTCACCTAAAGGTCCGCCTAAACCGAATTTATAAGGCGGCAGCATTTTCGCTAACGCACCTTCACCTTTTGCCAGCACGACGCCTGTGCGAAGTAAAACAACGCGAGTGGCCTTTTCAGCCGCTAAAGCCCTGCGCTCCCACTCCTGACATAGCGTCACTGCAAAATCCGTATGCTCGGGCTTGCCCTCTTCGTTTACCGGCGAGGAGTCTCGCGGACCGTAATAACCAATTGCAGAGCCACTCAAAAATACTGGGGGTGGTGTTTTTGAACCATTAATTAAGGCTGCGAGTTTTTCGGTGACTTGCCAGCGGCTGTCCTTCAACGCTTGCTTGCGAGAGTCACTCCATCGCTTATCGGCAATGCCTTCCCCCTGCAAGTTAATAACAGCGTCAAATCGACCAATATCCGCCACCTCGTCGACCAAGGACAATAAAGTGACATCGTCGCCCAATAATTTTCGGGCACGATCTTTGTTGCGCGTGGTGACCGTAAACTTGTGCTCACTTTGGTACGTGCGAATAAACGCGGAGCCAATTAGGCCAGTACCTCCCGTCATCAAAATATTCATCGGTCACCTCCTGAGTCGATCTCTGGCGCAAACTTACGCGAGCTTGCGAATAAGTTGCGCTGTATTGCGTTTAATTAGGCGATAACATGACAAACGACCTAAAATAGCCACAGTCAAGGCTCCGCAAAGCGGTCCTACAAGCCATAGTTTCCAATGAATTACCGGCGTCATGTTAAACACCTGGTTTTGCAATATGAACAAGGATATTTCCATCGCCAACGTGGCTATTAACCCACTAATAGCCCCTAACACCAGGAATTCATAGGTAATACTGCGACTTAATAACTTACCGGGCGCGCCTAACGTGCGCAGAATCACTAGCTCTTTCTGGCGCTCTTCCATGCTGGCCTGTACTTGCGCCACTAGCACTAACGCACCAGCAATAATTACAAGCACCAGTACGAACACAATGGCTAAGCTCACCTGCCCAATGACTTCTCGTATCTGATCAATCATAGCGTCCAGATCAATCAACGACGTTTGTGGGAAAGGTTTAAAGAGCTCATAGAGTTCGCTTTTACGCTCCTCACCAAGTCTGAAGCTGGTGATATAAGTCGCCGGAAAGTCTTCTAGTGTCGACGTATTGAATATCATGTAAAAGTTAGGCTGTAAGGTATTCCAGTCGGCTTTTCGCAAACTGGTTACCGGCACCGTGAAGACTTCGCCACCTAAGTTAAAGCGTAGTTCATCACCCACTTTAATATCCAGTCGCTCCGATACATTCAATTCGACAGAGACCTGAGGTTTGGCGTCTTCTCCCCACCACTCACCGGCGGTTAACTCGTTGTTTGGTGGTAAGCTATCGCGCCAAGTCAGTGACAGCTCTCGACCAATACCTTCACGTCCTTCTGCTTCGTCTTCATCACGCTCTTCCTTGGTGACTTCATCTCGCAGCTTTTCACCATTAATGTGAGTTAAGCGACCAGGAACTATCGGGTACAAATCAGTCGACGGAATATTTTCGCGCTCGAACATTGCCTGCATATCATCCACATTGTCCTGGGCAATATTAATGGCAAAGTAGTTCGGAGCGTCTGCTGGCAACTGCCGTTTCCAGTCTTCCAGTAAGTCGTTGCGCAAAACAATGACTAATAACAGCAACATAATCGCCGTTGAAAAGCTCAACATTTGTACACTATTTTGCGCTGCCCGACGTTGCAGGCCAGCCATTGCGAGGCGCCAGCTGCTGCCTGCTTGCATACCCGCTTTGCGACTCGCAGATATGAATAAGCGTCCTAGTCCCAGTAAGATAACAGCAGCAACAGCGCCACCGGCAAACAAGGCCGTCGATAGCCACCACTGCTGACTGTAAATTACCAACAAGGCATAAATGGTGCCTCCGCTTAATACCCACTGCAGCCAACGAATGGCGTTACCCGCCGTTAACTGACGATGCAATACACGCAAAGGAGGAATCGAGACTAGCCTAAACAATGGGTACAGGGTAAACATAACCGCACTGATAACACCGGTCGCTCCGGCTAATGCGTAAGGCTGCCATCCGGCTTGAGGTAAGGTCGCATCCAATTTCTGTGCAACCCATTCAATAACCACATATTGAATGGCCCAGCCAAGCGCCATACCTACCGCCACACTGGCGGCTGTAAGCAGTAGCAAGTGAAGTAAAAAGATACGGCGAATCTGCTTTTTGTCTGCGCCCAGCGTTTTGAAAATGGCAACGACATCGTAGTTTCGCTGGCAATAACGTTGCGCAGCCACAGCAACAGCGGTAGCGGCTAACACCACGCCCAATAAGCTCGCCAACATCATGAAGCGCTCAGCACGGTTTAATGAACGTGACAACGGGCTATCACCATCTTCAATACTGCGCCAGCTATGCGTGTCGTCATTGAGTCGAGGTAACAGCCAGTATTCGTACGCGTCAATAGCCCCAGGTTCGCCGGCCATTAATACATTAAAGCGAACTCGGCTACCAGGTTGAATGAGCCCCGTTTCTTCTAGTTGAGAATGGCGAATAATGACATTTGGGCTGTCAGTAAAGACCGAGAAACCGACATCGGGCTCGTAAGTGACGACTTTAGTCACTTTAAAACTGCTGTTACCCACTTCAATGGAGTCACCAATATCCAGCTGTAAAGCCTGAAACAGCTGTGATGCCACCCAAGCCTCGCCAGCAGCAGGCAGTCCTTCAGCCACGTAACCTTGTCCAAACGGCTGGTCTGCGATTTCGAGCTCACCCCGTAACGGGTAACCGTCGCTGACAGCTTTGACATCGACCAAGGTCATGTTTTCGCCAGAAAACGCCATGGAGTTAAACACGACTTTCCAGGCAGTTTGCAGCTCCATTTGTCCGGCTTGGTCTAGCCATTCCTGAGGTATATCACGGCGAGAGCTCAATACACGATCAGCCGCTAAAAATTCACTGCTGCGCTCGGTGAGCCCGGCTTGTAAGCGATCACTGAATATAGAAAGAGACAATACGGCGGTCACCGACAAAATAATTGCCAGCGCCATAATTGTCAGCTCACCTCGTTTCAGCTCCTGCTTTAGCAAACGAAACGAAATTTTATGCCACATCCTGTGCTGCCTCCGATAACTGCCCTGCTTCCATTTGCAACACGCGCTGGCAGCGCTTCGCCAGCTGCTGATCGTGTGTCACCATAATCAGCGTTGTGCCGTAGTCTTTGTTGAGGTCGAATAATAATTCTTCGACCTTACCACCGGTTTTTGCATCAAGGTTACCGGTAGGTTCATCTGCAAACAGAATTTTCGGCTGGCCGACAAATGCCCGCGCAATGGCAACACGTTGCTGCTCACCACCTGACAGCTGGTTCGGGTAATGGTGCCAGCGATCTTCCAGCCCAACTTTGGCTAATAGTTCGCGGGCTTCCTTCTCTGCGCCTTTATGACCGGCCAGTTCAGCCGGTAGCATGACGTTTTCCAGAGCACTTAAACTTGGCACCAATAGGAACGACTGAAAAATAAAGCCAACTTTGTCAGCACGAACTTTCGCGCGCTGCTCCTCATCCAATTCGCTTAATTTTTCGTTCTCTATAAGAACCTCTCCGGAGGATGCGAGGTCTAACCCCGCAAGCAGCGACAATAACGTTGATTTACCGGAGCCTGACGCGCCGACAATGGCAACAGTCTCGCCAGCATTGATACTGACGTTAATTGGCTGCAAAATCTGTAATGGACCCTCAGAGGTGTCTACGGTTTTTTCCAGTTGTTGAGCTTGAATGAGCATAAAATGAAAAACTTCCTTTTGAAAACGTGTCTATTTTTATCACTGTTGTTAGTTATACGCAGTGTTTCCGCAAATGTCTCACTTGTCGTTTTAGGTGACAGCCTAAGCGCTGGTTACGGCCTTTCACAGGAGCAAACCTGGGTGGCCGAACTCGACCGCCGGTGGAACAGCTCTCACCCCGATATTAACATCATAAACGCCAGTATTAGTGGCGAAACCACTCGTGGTGGCTTAAGCCGCTTAGAAAGCGTTTTAGAGCGTCACCAACCCGATGCATTATTTATTGAATTAGGTGGTAACGATGGACTTAGAGGCTTTGACCTCAACACAGTTCGTTCAAACTTAAAACAAATGATCGATAAAGCGCAGCAACAAGGCGTTAAAGTGGCATTGAGTCAGGTTATGGTGCCACCGAATTATGGCCAGAGGTTTGCTGAACAGTTTCGCCAGGTATTTAAAGAGGTTGCAGAAGAAGAAGGGGTTAAATTAGTGCCCTTTTTTATGGAGCAGATAGCGACCAATCCAGATAATGTGCAGAACGATGGCATTCACCCAACCGCTGAAGCGCAGCCCAAAATTGCTGACTTTTTAGAGCCCTACTTATTGGAATTAGCAAAATAAAGGCACAAAAAAACCGCCTGCGGGCGGTTGGTGTGTTGTCCTTAAAAATGGCGTCCCCTAGGGGATTCGAACCCCTGTTACCGCCGTGAAAGGGCGGTGTCCTAGGCCTCTAGACGAAGGGGACCCTGGACTGTTTGGTGTGAGCTGTGATTCTCTTAAAAGAGATGGCGTCCCCTAGGGGATTCGAACCCCTGTTACCGCCGTGAAAGGGCGGTGTCCTAGGCCTCTAGACGAAGGGGACGCAATAATCACTTTGCATCACTGTATTTGAATGGCGTCCCCTAGGGGATTCGAACCCCTGTTACCGCCGTGAAAGGGCGGTGTCCTAGGCCTCTAGACGAAGGGGACGCAACCAAATACTTTTAACTACTGTCGGCGCTCTACCGAAAACAACTTGGTGGAGCTAAGCGGGATCGAACCGCTGACCTCTTGCATGCCATGCAAGCGCTCTCCCAGCTGAGCTATAGCCCCGCACCTGGCAATCACAGACTGCCTTGACAGCGGGGCGCATTCTATTTCGACCTGAGCTAATGTGTCAACTATTTTTTGAAAAAATGCGACCGTTTGACGATTTTTATGGCAATTCGCTCAGTTATTCATCAAAAACTATTTTTTCAGGCCGTCCGGCAGTTTTTGGTGATAAACATGATACACCTGCTCCAACCCTTCCCGACTGGAAACAGAAACATTCATGTCATTCACTAAACCATTATCCAAACGATACACCCAACCGTGTAAAGTCAGCGGTTGACCGCGGTCCCACGCTTCCTGAACCACGTTTGTCTTGGCGAGGTTTTTCACTTGTTCAATAACGTTGAGTTCACACAGACGATCAACTTTTTGCGACTCTTCCAGAGCCGCAATTTCATCGACATGCTCACGATAAACGTCGCGGATAGGATACAACCAGTGGTCAACCAAACCATGAGGTTTTGACTCCATGGCGGCTTTGACGCCACCACAGCCATAATGACCCACTACCAATACATGACGTACTTTGAGAGTTTCTATCGCAAACTGAATCACAGACAAACAGTTAAAATCTGTCTGAATGACTTGGTTTGCCACATTTCTGTGTACGAATAACTCACCAGGGTCCATACCAACAATCTGGTTGGCAGGCACTCGACTATCGGAGCAGCCTATCCACAAATACTCCGGCGCCTGCTGCCCTACCAAGCGCTTAAAAAAGTCAGGATCGTTCTGAACCTGCTCTTCCGCCCACGCTTTGTTGTTCTCAATCAAGTGCTTAATGTCTGGCATGATGTATCCTAAGGTCGTTTTAACGCTCTATTAAGCGCTCTCACGCTTAGCTATAAATTCTAAAGCAAGGTCAATTCGCGCCAAAACGGTTTTTTGGGGTATTAATTCAAGGGTTTCACCTAACGAAGGAGAGTTACCTCCACCGGTAGCAGCTACCCTTAAAGGCATACCTACTTTGCCCATACCCACATCCAGGTCAGCAGCGGTTTGATTAATAGCGGCTTGGATATTATCAGCATTCCAGTCGTTCACTGCTCCAAGCAGTTCTTTTGCCTTTAATAAAGGCTCTTTCGCTACCGGACGTAAATGCTTTTTCGCTGCTTTCTCATCAAACTCTTCAACCGACTCAAAGAAGTAACGGCTAATGGCAGCCATTTCTTTTAAGGTTTTTACCCTATCAGCCTGCAACGACACAACTTTCTCTAGCGCTGGACCATTGCTTGTGTCCACACTTATTTGGTCAAACTGCCATTGCAACTGCGGAGCAACTTTTTCCGCCGGTAACGTTTTCATGTAGTGCTGATTTAACCAATTAAGCTTTTCGGTATTAAACGCTGACGCTGCTTTGTTAACGTCATCCAGCTTAAAGTACTCAACCAGCTCTTCGCGGCTGAATATTTCCTGGTCACCATGAGACCAACCTAAACGCGCCAAATAGTTAACAACCGCTTCCGGCACATAACCGTCATCGCGATACTGCATAACGCTGACTGCACCATGACGTTTCGATAACTTCTTACCGTCGTCACCAAGAATCATCGACACATGAGCGTACTGAGGTACGGGCGCGCCCAAGGCTTTTAAGATATTAATCTGGCGCGGTGTGTTGTTAATGTGGTCTTCACCGCGAACAACGTGCGTAATGTCCATGTCCCAGTCATCAACCACCACACAGAAGTTATAGGTCGGTGTACCGTCAGTACGGGCAATGATCAAATCATCCAGCTCGGTATTAGCGAATTCAATACGGCCACGAATGTGATCATCGAAAACCACACTGCCCTCTTGCGGGTTACGAAAGCGAATAACGTATTTATCACCGCCAACATTCGGGTTGTCACGGCAATGTCCGTCGTAACGAGGCTTTTCTCCCGCTGCCATTTGCTCTTCACGCATTTTCTCTAAACGCTCAGCCGAGCAATAGCATTTATAGGCTTTGTCTTCTTCCAGAAGCTTATCAATAAGTTCTTTATAGCGGTCAAAACGCTGAGTCTGGTAGTATGGTCCGCGATCCCAGCTTAAGCCCAGCCATTCCATGCCCTCTAAAATGGCATCAATAGCAGGCTGTGTTGAGCGCTCACGGTCTGTGTCCTCAATACGTAATACGAACTCGCCACCCTGCGCCTTAGCAACTAACCAAGAATATAAAGCCGTACGAGCACCACCGACATGCAAATAACCTGTTGGACTGGGAGCAAAACGCGTTACCACACTCATGTTTCTTCCTTTCTGTTAAACCGGTCAAAATAATGGCGGCAAGTTTATCAAGACTGAGCGCTCAGCGCATCTGCTAATCGAAATGATTAAAATGTCAGCAAACGATACAAAGTTCGCAATTTTTATTTGACAGTTTTCATCTGATCCCTATAATGCCTCCTCGCAACGACGCAGAAGTGTCACAGTGAGAATGGTTGCTTAGCTCAGTTGGGAGAGCATCGCCCTTACAAGGCGAGGGTCACTGGTTCAAGCCCAGTAGCAACCACCACTTCTCTTCTTCCCCTTAGTTGCAGACCTTCAGGATGGTTGCTTAGCTCAGTTGGGAGAGCATCGCCCTTACAAGGCGAGGGTCACTGGTTCGAGCCCAGTAGCAACCACCATTTTTTTACTCCCAGTTACTTCAAATTTTCCAGTAAATAATCTAAAAGCACCCTAACTTTGGGAATAACCTGTCTGTTTTCCGGGTACAATGCCCAAATACCGTCATCCGCTTGCCTATAATCGGGTAATACTTCTTTAAGCTGACCACTTGCCAAGGCATCTGTGACGTAATAATCCGGTAACATCGCCAGGCCTAAGCCTTTTATCGCGGCATCTCTAAGCGCCAAGCCGTTGTTACAATGCAAATAAAGCTCTGGCCGGTAAGTTTCTGAGCGCCCGTCCACCTCAAACCGCCATTGTTTGACGGTACCGGTAAAGCAATTGTGCGCATCAAGATCATTAATACTATTAGGCTCACCAACACGTTCAAAGTAGCTCGGAGAACCCACGACATAATGACGTCGGCTACCAAGCTTGCGCGCTCTTAGCCTTGGGTTGCCTAACTGTCCAAGTCGAATAGCCACGTCATAACTGCCTTCAATCAGGTCAACCTGATCATTCGTCAGTTGCAAATCGAGGCGACAGTCTTCATAAACTTGCAGAAAGTCATTTAAAATCGGGGCTATAAAACGTTCACCATAATATACAGGCGCAGTAATTCTAATAAGCCCCTGAGGTTGCTGTGTGCGCTGCTGAATGGCCTGATCGGCATCTCTCAGGCTGGCGACTAAATGCTGGCAATGCGGCAAGTATAGCTTCCCTTCTTCTGTTAAGCTGACACTGCGGGTCGACCGGTAAAGCAGTTGCATATGCAGTCGACTCTCCAGCGCAGCTATATTCCGACTGACCTGTGCGACAGACAGCCCTAACTCTTGCGCTGCTGCGGTAAAGCTCTGCCGTTCAGCGACAGCGGCAAACTCACTAATTCCCTGCCAAGCTTTCATATCAACCTATTATTGCATTTATGAAAAAGTAATTTGTATAAACATAAGATTACCTGCTTATGAGAAAAAGTTAAACTTAAGCTATGCTTTTACGTAATTAAATTAACTATCTAAGAGGAAAAGGAAGCATCATGGAAACAATTAAGTCACGCGCTATGGTCGCCTGGGGTCCGGGCGAACCACTGAAAGAAGAAACAATTGACGTTGCACCACCGAAAAAAGGCGAAGTTCGCGTTCGTATTATTGCCACCGGTGTCTGCCACACCGACGCTTACACTTTGTCAGGTAAAGACCCTGAAGGCATTTTTCCTTCCGTATTAGGCCACGAAGGCGGCGGTATTGTTGAATCTGTCGGCGAAGGCGTTACCTCAGTTGAAGTCGGTGACCATGTTATTCCTTTATACACCGCAGAATGTGGTGAATGTAAGTTCTGTACCTCGGGTAAAACCAACCTGTGCCAGGCGGTTCGTGCTACTCAGGGTAAAGGTTTAATGCCGGACGGTACCAGCCGCTTCTCAAAAGACGGCGAGACCATTTATCACTACATGGGAACGTCGACTTTCTCTGAATACACCGTTCTACCAGAGATTTCACTGGCGAAAATTCCCAAAGAAGCACCGCTTGAAAAGGTGTGCCTGCTTGGCTGTGGTGTCACCACTGGCATGGGCGCGGTTAAAAACACCGCCAAAGTGCAGGAAGGCGACACGGTTGCGGTATTTGGCCTTGGTGGTATTGGTCTGGCGGTTATCATTGGTGCCGTACAAGCTAAAGCTTCCCGCATTATTGCCATTGATGTAAACGACGAAAAACAAACAATAGCCAAAGAGCTAGGCGCAACCGACTTCGTCAACCCAACCAAGCACGACAAGCCTATTCAGGAAGTCATTGTCGACATGACTGACGGCGGCGTAGACTTTTCGTTCGAGTGCATTGGTAACGTTGACGTTATGCGCGCCGCGTTAGAGTGCTGCCACAAAGGCTGGGGCGAATCCGTCATTATTGGTGTTGCCGGAGCCGGTGAAGAAATTTCTACCCGTCCGTTCCAGCTGGTTACTGGTCGCGTATGGCGTGGCAGCGCCTTTGGCGGCGTTAAAGGCCGTACCGAACTACCTGACTATGTTAAACAATACATGGACGGTAAGTTTGATTTGGATACCTTTATTACCCATACCATGCCGTTAGAAGACATTAATAAAGCGTTCGACCTAATGCACGAAGGTAAGTCGATTCGCTCAGTCATTCATTATTAATGGAGCCAGTGATGAAACAAGTTAGCGAAACCCGCTGTTTTGGCGGTCGTCAGCTGCGCTTTGAACATGACTCTGAAGTACTGAACTGCACTATGCAGTTCAGTGTCTTTTTGCCATTACGCGCAGAGAAAACAGAGGTTCCGGCGGTCTACTTTTTATCGGGCTTAACCTGCACTGACGAAAACTTTTCCACCAAAGCCGGTGCGCAGCGAGTGGCCACAGAGCTGGGTATTGCCTTAATTATTCCTGATACCAGCCCGCGTGGAGACGATGTAGCCGACGATGCAGACGGCGCTTACGACTTAGGTTTAGGTGCAGGCTTTTACGTCAACGCAACTGAAGAGCCGTGGAAGTCGAATTATCAAATGTACGACTACATTGTGAAAGAGCTGCCGGAATTGGTCGAAGCGGAACTGCCAGTTAATGACAAGCGCGCTATTGCAGGTCATTCCATGGGCGGACACGGGGCTTTAGTTATTGGCTTACGTAACAGCGACCGCTACACCAGCATTTCTGCATTCTCGCCGATTACCAACCCAACACAATGCCCCTGGGGTGAAAAAGCCTTTAGCGCGTATTTAGGCGATGATCGCGAACAATGGAAGCAATACGACGCTGTTGAGATCATCAAATCTAAAGGTCAGACACTTCCAATTCGAGTTGATCAGGGCTTAGCTGACGGATTTTTAGAAGA